>JAGLHV010000008.1 GCA_023143305.1 bacterium
AAAATGCAAATTCTATTCCTTCCCATTTTTTTTGCCTGATATAAAGCAACGTCGGAACATTCGAATAATTTTTCCGCAGAAACAATCCTGGGCTGGGGAAGCAAAGTTACACCTATACTTATAGTAATTCTTTTTTCTACTTTGGGAAATTTAGTGTCTTCAACACTTTTTCGTAATTTATTCACCATCTTCGATAAATTAACCTCACTCACCGAAGGAATAATAACACAAAATTCATCACCTCCGAAACGGGCTAAAATATCTGTTTTTCTAAAGGAACTTTTCATAATGTCCGAAATTTTTTTTAAAACAACATTTCCTGTTTTATGCCCGTAAGTATCATTGATACTTTTAAAATGGTCCACATCGAAAATTACAAAAGAAAAATTAGTTTTGTATCTGGACATCTTTTCAAATTCATTTTTAATTGCACCTTGAAAATAACGATATGTATACAATCCGGTAAGTTCATCGGTAATGGCCTGTTTTTTTAAATATTCGTGTTCTAACAATAAAGCAGCGGATTTACAAAAATTTATAGTCAAATATAATACCGGCAATACCAA
Organism: bacterium; assembly: GCA_023143305.1. Lineage (GTDB taxonomy): Bacteria > CBDUZB01 > JAGLHV01 > JAGLHV01 > JAGLHV01 > JAGLHV01. The sequence goes on from JAGLHV010000008.1 coordinate 567, forward strand.
CAAAGGGGCAAAAAAATCTCCCCATAAATTATAAATGAACATTTTGCCGGCAATAAATTTCAAAACAAATATCTCTAAAAAAAGAAACCCCGCTCCCATCGGGAGATTAAGCCTATAAACAAATATTGCGGTCATAACACTTAAAATTAATAACATAAAAAAATTAAAAACAGCAGGAATTTCTCTTATAAAATTTTCTTCCATTAACATAAGCACTTGATTAGCTAAACCTACAACTCCGGGTATTAATCCCAATGGGGTAAGAGCAATATCATGGAACGCCTCACTAAACGCTCCGACCAATACTATTTTATCTTTAAACACCTCAGGTGAAAAAGTTTCCTTAAGCACTTTGTACACAGGAATAACTTTAAATCTTTCCTCCCCGGCAATATAATTCACCAAGATTGTACCGTCATTTCTAACCGGAATCTGAATTTTTTTAGCTGGGGAAAAAGCTTCAATCTTCGTTGAACCAGTCCATTTTATATTTTCAAAGGGCACATTAAAATAAGCACAAACCAACTTTAATCCAAGAGAATAATTAACTACATCCTGTGTTTCATCAAAAAAAAGTAATCGGGACCGGCGAACACAAAGATCTATATCCCTGGGATTATTAATGATCCCATATCCCAGAGCAGATTTTAAAAACATTTCATAAGGAAGCAGATAATCAGGATACTGAAAATAAGCACAGAGAAGCACCTTTCCGGAATTTTTTAAAGAATAAATAAAAGACAAATCAGTTTTAACATCCTGACTTCTACCCAAAAACGCAATATCCATACCAATTACTTTAGGATGATACTGATTTATTTTATTTATTAACCGGGCATAAACATCTCGTGACCAGGGCCAGCGTTTTCCTATGATTTTATTCGATTGATCATCTATGGAAACTAAAACAATATTTTTAATCTGTGGACCGGGAATCCTTTTTTTATATGTTACCTTGCAAAAATAATCATTTACCTTAAATTTTAATATATTAAAAGAAGGAATGCGGATAAAAAAGGTTGAATACATTACAGCAAGGAAAACACTAATAAGTATTGCCCTTTTTAAAGTCGATTTAAACCAGAATTGCAATGAATACATCTTCTCTACTTACCTTTCTAAGTCTATATATCCACTAATCGTCATTTAAATAAAAATGCCATTCTTTTTCTAATGTTTTAAGATCTTTATAAAAACTTTTTTTTAAGGACTTGTTAAATTTTTCCCCTTTTCCCAAACGTCCTAATAATTTATTAAAACAATGAAAGCCATATCTATCTACAAGATAACATACAAAAAGTTTGGATTCTAAATAAGCAACTTTGAGTTTGTTTATATCATTTCTTTTGATAAATATATTTTCCAGCTTGAAAACAGGAATTGATTCTTTTCTTCTTAATTTATCTTTTAACCATTCTTCTTCTAAAGGGATTTTATCTTTCCGGGGTTCTTCAAACTGAGCAATTCCCTCATTTAACCAGATTGGAATATTTCCTTTGGTTATTTTATGTATCAAAGCATGTGTATATTCATGATATAATACGCGCTCTAATAATTCATCGCTCTTAACTAAATCATTTTTTTTCACTCTTATTTTTCCATCATACATACCTAAAACCCAGTCCAGTTTATTTATCAGTCTTTCAAATTGTTTAGAGGTATAAATAATTACAGTTATTGGAGCCTCCGGATATAACTTAAAATCCGACCCTATTTTATAACGGGCTTTATCAAGAATTCGCAAAACCCTCCAGGCATTTTCAGTGTCTTTGTATCCTTCAAATTTTACTTTAAAATATTTAATCTTGGCCGTATTAAATTTATTTTCAATCCGATTTTCTCTTTCTGTTTTCATTATACGTTCTTGTAAAAACTCAAGATCCGGGTTTAAAATTAAAGCTTTTTCCCAATATTCAACTGCTTTTTGTAAATCATCCCAGTAATAATATATTTCTCCTAAATACACATAAGCATTCCAATTTTTATCATCATAAAGAATTGCTTCCTCTAAAAGTCGGCAAGCAAAAGTAAACTTTTTTTTATCATATTGGATACTTGCTTTATTAGTCAAAACCGAAGAAAAATTTTTCTTAATTTGTTTACTATCAGGATCATATTTTAATGCTTCACGAAAATAATTACAGCCTTGAATAATGTTTCCGGAAGAAAAATAAATTAAAGCATAATTATTGTAAAAAACCGCAATATTCTTTTTTAATAACTGATTATTTTTATCTAATTCTAATGCTTTTTTATCATATTCAATGGCTTTATTCCAATTTTTATTTTCTGCATATTGAGTTGCAAGTTGATGATAGGCATAAATGAGTTTTTTTTTAATCTTGCGGCTTTGCGGATGTTTTTTTAATTTAGATTCAAAACTACTAACTGTTTCTTCATGTTTTTTTTGACAACCATATTCAAAGCCATCCATCTTATCACGGGAAAAAAGAGGTAAAGAATTAAACAAAAACCATATCAACAAATTAATCAAAATATATTTTTTCATTTTTTGCCTTTTTAAAATTCAATTTTTTCCGCTTCATAAAATCCGAAATCACTTACCCCAAGACCCTTCGACTCCCTACGGTCGTCTCAGGATCAATAAGACTAAATAAAAAACCGCTATATCTAAAATATTTTAATCGTTAAAGTTCCATGGCTTCCGTAAGAACAAAATAAAAAAATCACAAATATATTTTTTCGACAATAATTCCTGTGATTCTTTTACAAATCTTTACGCCTATCTCCAAAAAACTTACTTTTTTTCTGCTTTTAGATAAAGCGGTCTTTTAAATGTTTAAGCTTTTCACCAAAATCTTTTAAATTCCCATTACCTCTTTTTCTTTACGAGCACCTATTTCATCAATTTTCTTAATGCTTTCATCTATTATTTTTTGAATATGTTCTTCTCCCTGAAACATATCATCTTCTGAAATTTGCTTTTTTTTCTCGGCTTTTTTTAAAACATCCATTTCTTCCCGTCTAATATTTCTTGCTGATACCCGATATTTTTCGCCTATCTTTTTTACTATTTTTACTAACTCCATTCTCCGCTCCTGAGTCAAAGAAGGCATCACTAATCGAATAATTTTACCATCATTAACAGGTGTAATTCCCAAGTCAGATTTCTGAATCGATTTTTCAATTTCTTTAATTACAACTTTATCCCAGGGCTTTATTTCTATTGTCCTGGCTTCGGGAATAGAAACATTGGCCACTTGATTAATAGGAACTAAAGAACCATAATATTCTACTTTTATATGTTCAATCAGTGCGAGTGATGCCCGGCCAGTTCTTAAGGAAGAAAGCTGATGCACTAACCCTTCTATACTTCTTTTTATTTTCTCTTCCGTATTCTTATAAACTTCCTTAATCACTATACTTTCACCTCCTTATCTTCTTAAAATGAAATATAAAAAACTTATTTAATAACTGTTCCTACTTTTTCTCCCAAAATCGCTTTCTTAATATTGTCTTTTTTGTTGAGGTTAAAAACAATTATTGGCATTTTGTTTTCCATACATAAAGAAAACGCTGTAATATCCATAATTTTAAGTCTTTTTTGAATTGCTTCCAAATAAGATATTTTTTTAAATTTTTTTGCAGAAGGATTTACTCGAGGATCTTCGGTATAAACTCCATCAACATTTGTAGCTTTCAATATAATATCAGCTTTTATCTCAATCGCTTTTAAAACTGCAGCAGTATCGGTAGTAAAATAGGGATTTCCTGTTCCTGCAGCAAAAATAACTATCCGCCCTTTTTCTAAATGCCTAATCGCTCTCCGACGAATATATGGTTCTGCAAGTTTTTGCATTTCTATATTCGTTTGTAATCGCGTATCAATGTTATGTGATTCTAAAACATTCTGTACAGCAAGAGCATTAATTACAGTAGCCAACATTCCCATATAATCCGCATTTACTCTATCAAAACCTCGGGCAGTAGCACTCATCCCTCGCCAAATATTCCCCCCCCCAATTACTATTCCTATTTGGATGGGAAATTTTCTAATTTTTTTAATTTGTTTTACAATACTATTTACTTTAGAAGAATTTATACCATATCCAGTTTCTCCTGCTAAAGATTCTCCACTCAACTTAAGAAGAATTCTTTTATATTTATATTCCATTTTACCTCGTTATTTTTAGACTTAATAATATTTAAAAATTACTCTTCTCCTATCTTAAATCTTACATAACGTCTGATGGTAATGTTTTCTCCTAATTTAGAAACATATTGATTAATTAAATCACTTATTTTTATTTTCGGGTCTTTTATAAAAGCTTGTTCCAGAAGGCATATTTCGTTAAAATATTTTTTAATTTTTCCTTCCAATACTTTATTTAATATTTTTTCAGGTTTTCCTTCCTGAAGGTTCTGTGTTTTATAAATTTCTTTTTCTCTCTTTATTATTTCCTCCGGGACATCTTCGATACTCTTCCATAAAGGATTTGCAGCAGCAATTTGCATTGCAATATCTTTTCCTAATTGATTAAATTCTTCAGTGCGGGCTACAAAATCAGTTTCGCAATTCAGTTCCATCATTACTCCCAACTTACTTCCCATATGTACATAAGTAAAAACAATCCCTTCGGCAGCACGTCTCCCGGCTTTTTTAATTGCTTTTGCTTTGCCTTTTTCTCTTAAAACATCTGTTGCCTTATCTATATCACCCTTGGTTTCAACCAAAGCTTCTTTACAATCCATTATTCCAACACCGGTCTTTTCGCGTAATTGTTGTACTAATCCCGAATTTATCTTCTGCACTTCACTTATCCCCCTCTATGTTTATTTCCTCTTTTTTTTCCTCTTTTCCATTTTCTTTGTTTTCATTGTTTTTATCTTCTTCTATTTTTTTATTACGAATTTGAGCGCCTTCAATCACAGCATCGGCAATAATAGAAACAATTAATCTAATTGACCTTATAGCATCGTCATTCCCGGGAATTATATAATCAATTTTATCCGGATCACAATTTGAATCCACCAGAGCAATCACTGGAATCCCTAATTTCCTTCCCTCTGCTACTGCTGTTGATTCATGATTAGGATCTATTACGAAAATGGCCTCCGGTACTTTTTCCATGTCTTTAATACCAGCCAGACTTCTTTCTAACTTTAATCTTTCTTTATCGATACCGATTTTTTCTTTTTTCGAAAGCAAATCAACAGTCCCTTCCAATTTCATTTTTTCTATGTCTTTAAATCTCTTAATGTTTTTTTTAATTGTTACAAAATTAGTAAGCATTCCTCCCAACCATCTTTGATTAGCATAAAACATTCCACAGCGTTGCGCTTCTGCAACAACTGATTCTCTAGCCTGTTTTTTAGTCCCAATAAACAAAATTAGTTTATTCTCCATTGATAAATCTCTAATAAATTTATATACTTTTTTTAATTCTTTAACTGTTTTTTGCAAATCTATAATATGAATATTATTCCTTTCCCCAAAAATATACTTTGCCATTTTAGGATTCCATCGTTTAGTTTGATGCCCGAAATGAACCCCTGCTTCCAACAGTTGCTTCATTGAAACAATTGACATATCTCCTCCGCTATTTTAAAAAAATATTTTAATTTTTCAAAAACAATAATTACCTACTTGCTTATTATTATATCTATCCAACTTTATCTTTACCTTTCCTGGGTAAAAACAAGTATATTAAAAAAACTAAAATCACATTGGTTCATATTTGCAATTTTTACTAATCGAGTTTTTTAAAGTTCTATTATTTTTTCGTAAACGTGCTTCAACTTTATGAAAACCTTCAATATAATCATTCCAATCATACCACCAGAAACCTTCTGCCGCACGACAAGACATCCAGCCCCCTCCATCAATACAAACCTCCACAATATCACCCACACTTGCTCCAACCTTGACAGTATAATCATTATTACAAATAACTTCATTATCCAAGGGAAAATCAATAATTACATAATGACGTTTTGGTGTGATTCCTTTACTTCTACTTTTTTTAACATTCTTCTTTTTCAATCTTTATCCCTCCTAAAAATTACAAAAAGAATTAAAAATAATAATAGTTTTTTTTATATAAAAACTATTCCCATTAATACTTTTAGGAAAATTTTTGAGTAGAATCAATTTTTATACCAGAGCCCATAGTAGAAGAAATACTAATACTTTTTAAATATTGCCCTTTAGCCGCAGATGGTTTCAATTTAATAATGGTTTTAATCAAAGCAATAATATTCTCACGGAGTTTCTGTTCAGGGAAAGAAACTTTACCGACTCCCGCATGAATAATCCCATAACTATCTACCTTGAACTCTATTTTTCCCGCTTTAATTTCTTTTACGGCTTTACCTACATCCAAAGTTGCTGTACCTAATTTAGGACTGGGCATAAGTCCTCGCGGACCTAATATTTTCCCCAATTTACTTAAATCCTTCATCATATCAGGGGTAGATACAATTACATCAAAACCAAGCCATCCTCCGGATATTTTATCAATTAATTCCTTTTCCCCAACATAATCCGCACCAGAAGCTTCAGCTTCTTTTAATTTTTCTCCTTTAGCCAAAACCAAAACCTTTTTCGTTTTTCCCGTTCCATGGGGAAGGACCACTGTCCCTTTTACGTTTTGATCGGTTTGTTTAGGATTTACTCCCAATTTTAAGGATATTTCCACTGTTTCATCAAATTTAGCCTTGGTCGTTTTCTTTATTAATTGACATGCTTCTTCCAAAAGATACATTTTCTCTTTTTCTACTAAACTTTCCTTTTCTTTACTCTTTTTATCTGGCTTCATTTGTTTCTCCCCAAAAAAAATTAATTTTCAATTTGTATTCCCATACTTCTCGCTGTTCCTTCAATCATTTTTACTGCAGATTCTATTTTATCCGCATTTAAATCAGGCATTTTTTGCCTGGCAATTTCTTCTGCTTGCTGGTGAGAAATTTTACCAATTTTGTTTTTATTCGGTTCTCCGGAAGCTTTAGCCAAACCTGCAGCTTTTTTCAGTAAAGCTGCCACAGGAGGCACTTTAGTAATGAAAATAAAAGATCTGTCGTCATATACTGTGATTACCACAGGAATAAGCATTCCAGCTTCTTGATTTGCAGTACGACTATTAAATTGCTTACAAAAATCCATAATGTTTACGCCATGTTGACCTAAAGCCGGCCCAATAGGAGGAGCAGGATTTGCACTTCCCGCTGGTATTTGCAATTTTATTAGTGTTTTTACTTTTTTAGCCATAACATTGCTCCTTATTTTTTATAATAAATTATAATTATATAATTCATAATTATTGTAGATAAAAAAATCTTATTTAAATCTTTTCCACTTGTAGAAAATCCAATTCTACAGGTGTAATTCGACCAAAAATAGAAACCATTACTCTTAATTTCCCTTTTTCCTGATTTATCTCATGTACACACCCAACAAAATTGGTAAAAGGTCCTTCTATTATACGAACATTCTCATCTTTTTCAAAAAGTATAGCTGGTTTAGGCTTGGATTCAGCAGTAGAAGTAGTTAAACGAATAATGTTCTCTACTTCTTCTTTCGGTAAAGGAATTGGATTTAACCCTCCTAAAAAAGCTGTAACCCCCATTATATTCTTTGTTGTCCAATATGTATCATCGTCTATTACCATTTCAATCAAAATATACCCGGGAAAAAACTTCCTCTTTTTTATCTGTTTTTTATTCTTTTTTATTTCGATTACTTCTTCTGTCGGTATAAGTATTTCCCCTATTTTTTCTTCTAAATTTTTAATTTCAATCATTTTTTTTAAGCCTGTTTTTACTTTTTCTTCATGCCCTGTATATGTATGTATAATATACCATTTTTTTTCCACACTTTTCTCCTTATAATACCTACTAAACTGTTTTATTTAAATAATATTGCTAAAATTATTGACAGAAAAAAATCCATTGTGCCGACAAATATAGCCACTATAAATACTAAAATAATTACAACAATAGTAGAAGCTATCACTTCTTTTTTATTAGGCCAGGTAACCTTCTTCATTTCCGCATTTACTTCTTTTAAAAACCGAGTAGCTTTAGTTAACAGCATCTTACTTCTCTCCATTAAAATTAATGACTTAAATCTTAAAGTGTTATGATAAAAAGATTTTAATTACTTGTCAAGGAAAAAATCTTGAAAGGGTAAATTTATGGTAAGATAAAAATCAACATCCCTTAAAAAAACAAAACTAGTTAAAGATCAATTGCATTTTTTTTTCTATAACAGTCCGATAGTCATTTTTAGGATACTTTTCTAAAATACCTCTATAAACCTCTTTTGCTTCTTTATATCTGTTAGTGCTTTCGTAACTACGCCCCAACATATATTCCACATCTATAATTTTCTCTATTTTAGGATATTTATTTATTATTCGCTTAAAATATACAATCGCATTTTCATAATTGCGAACAAAAAAATAAGTATTCCCAACAAAATATAAACACCGGGGTGTCCACACCTCATGAGGGTGCTTATCTAAATATACTAACAATTTCCCGGACTCAATAAAATTCTTCATCCAAACAAAGAATAAACATATAATTAATATAATAAGTAATACTTTTCTCATTATTCCATTTTTTCTTCAGAAAAAATTATTGTTGAATTTTTATCAAGTCTCCTATTTTAATAGGTTCCCTGCTATTTATGATTTGTGCAGTTGCATTATCCTCTTGAATATCATGTTTTACTTCTAATACTCCTACTTTTCTCATTTGAACACCTAAAACTTTTTTTGTCCGGGGATGTTTTACTGTCTTACTTTTACGATAAATATTAAATCGCATCCCACTAACCACTCCTTTATCTCTGCCACAATCAATAAAAACATCATCAGTGTATGCAGACAATAACATTTTTCGTTCCTTAGAACGAATAATAATTCCGTCGTATTCCCAATCTAAAGGAGCAAGAAAAGTATCTTCTTTATCTTCATATTGTTCCGCTGCTGCTGTTTCTGCTACTTGTTCTTCCACTTCTTCTATTTCTTCTTCTCCTTCAATAGGAGAAGGTAAAGTAGATACTTCTTCTCTTAAAACCTCTTCTTCTTTTTCGGGTAAATCACTCTCTTTGCTTATAACCGCTTGTACAGAAGGTTCTTCTGTAATCATTGTTTCAGGCAATTTTAATTGTTTTACGATTTTTTCTGTCACTCCGGGAATTACCAATTCATTTCCTTGATAAATTAAGTCGGGATTTTGTATGTACGAATTTGCTTCCCATATTCTCCTCCATTGCCAAGGATTGTTATAAAAATGATCAGCTATATTCCAAAGGCAATCCCTATCAAAACTCCAGGTACGAACAGTATATCTTTTTTCTTCTCCTCCATCTGTTTCTACTATTCCTTCCGGTTCCAGAAAAAACTTTTCTTCTGTTTTTTTCTGTACAGAAACTTCTTCATCTTCCGTTGCAGCTGCATCTTTTTCCTCTTTGCCTTCTTCTATTGTTGAAGCTGCTTCATCTTCATCTTCCTCATCATCTTCTATCGTTGCAGCTTCTTCTTCTTCTTCCTCATCTTCTATTGTTACAGCCTCTTCCTCTACTTCTTTAAATGGCTGCAATGATTCTTCTGCTATAGAATCTATTTCTTCTTTTTCAGTTTTTTCAGACTCAGTTTCTTCCGGAAGAACTTCATCCTCTACTTCATAAAAAATATCCTCTTCTTCTTCCATAATAGCATCAAAATCATCTCCCTCTTCTTGTGCGTAAAGACTAAACCCACAAGAAACAAAAAGAAAAAAGGAAATAAAAACAAAACATCTCATCCAATTTTTTTTATTCATAAATCATTCCCTCTCTTTTGAATAAACAAACTTTTTATTAAATGTTTTTCTGTACCTGCTTATAAAACCTAATACTAACCAATTTATATCACATTATCTTCTACTTGTCAACTGAAAAATTTAACAAATATAACAAACACCGCTTTATTTGTTCCGTTATGAATATTTAAAAAACATACAAACCAATTTTTAAAATTCAATAAATTTTTAAGTAATGAATCATTTTTTTCTTAAATTCGTTTTTTACGAATATATTCTTTTCGGTAAAATTAATTATTTGATTCATCATTTTTACTGTTTCAAATGGATACCGACCCGAAGCTGTTTCCGCCGAAAGCATTACAAAATCACTACCGTCTAAAATCGCATTAGCAACATCAGTAACCTCTGCCCGTGTTGGCCATGGATTATCTACCATATTTTCCAGCATCTGAGTAGCTGTAATTACAATTTTTTTTCTCTCATTACATTTTTTGATAATATTTTTTTGAATAACAGGAATCTTATATATAGGTACACTAATTCCCAGGTCACCCCGGGCAATCATTATTCCATCCGACACATCAATTATTTCATCTATATTACAAAGCCCCTCTCTATTTTCTATTTTGGCAATAATTAAACACTTGGGCAATTTAGACTTAATTAAACTTTTTATTTTCAAAATATCTTTTTTATTCCTTACAAAAGACTGTGAAATGTAATCAACCTTATTATTTATTCCAAAATAAATATCTTCCTGATCTTTTTTTGTAACATCTTCAAACTTTAAATGAGAACCGGGAATATTTATCCCTTTATTTTCTTTTAAGTATCCCCCATTAACAACTTCTGTTTTAATTGTTTTTTTTTCTATTTTTTTTATTTTAAATATCAATCTTCCATCATCAATATATATATATTCTGCGCCCCTTATATCTTTCAAATTTCCTTTGTAATCAAAAGGGATAAGTTTGTCCCGGCCAACAATATGTTCAAGGGTAAAATAAATAATCTCTCGTTTTTTAAGTTTTAAAGGCGTATGATTTTTTAATTTACCAACTCTTATTCGATGTCCCTCCAGATCCTGAAGTATTCGTATATGTCTTCTGTACTTTTTATTTATTTTACGCACTAAATTTATTAAGTTCTGATGCGTAGAATAATTTCCGTGAGAAAAATTAAGTCGTGCAACATCCATACCGGCAATAATCATTTTTCTAATTACAGTTTCTGTACTACTGGCCGGGCCTAAAGTTGATATAATTTTAGTCTTAACCATAGTCGTTCTCCTCTTACTTACAATTTCAAAAACAAATGTTATTAATAAACAACCTCATTTAATATTTTTATTTGTAACTTTCTGCAAGCGATTCATAATCACCAAACCAATATCTTTTCGTTTAATCCCTTGAGCAATAACAATATCTATCTTCTCTTTATCAAAACTTCTTAACGTAGAAAAAAGATTTAAAGCACAAGTTTTTAAATCCTTTTCCGGACCCATCACTTTAACTAAACAATTATTAAATTCATTTTTATTTTCCTCGGTAACGATAACTCCTATTTTTTTTTCGGATTTTATTAATTTTAATACTAATTTTTGCATTTTATTAATCTGCCCTTTTGTTTTTTCTACGACTATTATTTTTGCAGAGGGGGAAAAAGACATGTTTGTCCGGTATTTATTTTTTTTCGTGCTGTCAGCTATTTTTATTTTTCCTAAAATTTTTTTTAAATCTCTTTCCAGAACACCCCCCGGTCGTAAAATTTTGAAAGGTTTAACAGTTAAATCCAGCACAGTTGATTCCATCCCTAAGTTTGTCTTTCCTCCATCAATAATAATATCTACACTGCCGTCTAAGTCGTCTATTACATGTTGTGCACAGGTTGGTGAATGTCCTCCAAAAAGATTAGCACTGGGAGCAGCAATGGGAGTTTGTGCATATTTTATTAAATTCAAAGCAATTAAATTATCAGGCATTCTCACGGCTACAGTATTTAACCCCCCTGTTACAATTTGCGGAATTATCCGGGATTTATGTAAAACCAAAGTCAACGGCCCCGGCCAAAATTTATCAATCAATTCTTCTGTTTCCCGGGGAACTTTATCTGTCAGATCAAAAAGATGTTCTTTGCCGTCAACATGGAGGATCAAAGGAACATTTGCCGGCCTCTTCTTGACTAAAAATATCCTGGCACATGCTTTCGCATTCAAACCATCAGCACCTAACCCATAAACAGTTTCGGTAGGAAAGGCAACTACCCCCCCTTGTTTAATTACACTGGCTGCTTTTCTAATTTTGGTTAGTTGAGGAATTTTAGAATTTATTTGAAAAACAATAGTTTCTTTAAGTTTTTTCCCCATTTAAAACCTACTTATCCGGTGACCTTCGTTTATAGAAAATTCAATATGTTTTTTTGACCATTTCATATCATTTTCACAGGGATAATCTTTGCGGTAATGTCCTCCCCGGCTTTCTTTTCTAATCAATGCCGCCTGTTGAATAATTTTTGCAATCGTTAGCATATTCTGTAATTCCCACCCTTCAGGATTTGAAAAAAGTCTTTTTACTACATATGAAGACCAAAAATTTATTTCTCTCTGTGCTTCCATGAGCGTTTCTTTGTCTCTTTCAATGCCGATATATCTGGTCATTAAACTTTTTATCGATTTCCTTATGTCTTCGCTGTCCAATCCTTCTACTTTTTTACTCTTAAATTTGTTGGCTATTCTAACTAAGCTTTTTCTCTTTCCTATGTTTTCAGCGGCATGAATTCCCGCCCTACACCCAAAAACCAACCCATCCAATAAAGAATTACTGGCTAATCTATTAGCTCCATGCAAACCCAAACAGGCAGTTTCTCCACAGGCATACAAATTAATTATTCCTGTTTCTCCATTCATATTAGTTTTAATTCCACCAATCATATAGTGTGCAGTAGGACAAACAGGTATAAAATGTTTTTTTATGTCTATACCAAAAAGAGAACAAACTTTTGTTATATAAGGAAAACGATTTTTTAAAAATTCAACATTTAAATGGGTAAGATCTAAATATACATAAGCACTTTTAGTCTCTCTCATTTCATTAAAAATTGCCCTTGCCACCACATCCCGGGACGCAAGTTCTTTTTCTTTATGATATTTTTTCATAAACTTCATTCCGAATTTATTACGCAAAACTCCGCCTTCACCTCGAGCTGCTTCTGAAATTAAAACACGTGATGCTCCTGCGATATAGAGTGTAGTCGGATGGAATTGGATGAATTCCATATCGATTATTGTTGCCCCTGCTCTATAAGCAAGTGCCACTCCACACCCTGTAGCAATAATAGAATTGGTCGTTTCCCGGTAAAGTTGTCCAATACCTCCTGTAGCTAATATTGTTTTTTGAGCATAAACAACTTTCCGTCCCTCTCCTTTTATTTCGATAATAGCTCCAAAACAAATTCCTTCCCGGTGCAG
>JAGLHV010000080.1 GCA_023143305.1 bacterium
TCCGATGCAAAAATGTTTTTTATCCAGGCCGGAAGCGGAAGATTTAGTCGAATTAATTTTTTTGTCTTTAGAAAACGAAAAAATTGTTCCTTTGATTAAGATTAATTATAAAATTAAAATTGTTTCTTCCAAAATGGTGGGTATCCCTTTTTATTTTGACCGGGAAAAAGATGTATATAGGGATGCGTTGGGGGGAAAAACAATTGTGCCGGTTTCTTTATTTAACAAGTAGTTTTAGTTTGCAGGGAATATTCATTGTAAATTGGAAAAAAGAATTATAAAAATGAAAAATAGAAAAATTTATACTATAACCCAAATCAATCAGCTGGCAAAAAAATTATTGGAAGATTCTTTTTCCGAGGTATGGATAGAAGGGGAAATATCCAATTTTAAATTGCATTCTTCAGGGCATATGTATTTTTCATTAAAAGATGAAACTGCTCAAATAAGTGCAATAATTTATAGAGGTATGTCCTTTGCTTTAAAGTTCGTGCCGGAAGATGGAATGAAAGTAAGGGTTAAGGGGAAATTAACCTGTTTTACTAAACGGGGACAATATCAGATAATTATTTCTTTAATGGAACCACAGGGGAAAGGAGCGTTACAGCTTGCTTTTGAACAATTAAAGGAAAGATTAAACAAAGAAGGGTTGTTTGATGCAGAGAAAAAACAAAAGATTCTTTTTTTACCACAGAAAATAGGAGTGGTAACTTCCCCTACGGGAGCGGCCATTAGGGATATTTTAGCCGTAATTGAACGGCGTTTTGCGAATGTCGAGATATTAATTTATCCTGTCTGTGTACAGGGGGATAATGCGGCAGGGGAGATTGCCGGGGCAATAGATAATTTAAATGGTAATTTTTCTTATTTGGATGTGCTGATTGTAGGTCGCGGTGGAGGCTCGTATGAAGATTTATGGGCCTTTAATGAAGAAATTGTTGCTCGTGCTATTTATCGTTCTAAAATTCCTGTTATTTCAGCGGTAGGGCATGAAATAGATTATACTATTGCTGATTTTGTTGCTGATTTACGCGCCCCCACTCCTTCGGCAGCAGCGGAGTTAGTCGTAAAAAACAAAGAGGAATTACTTTATCGTTTAAAAAATTATCAAATGCAGCTTACCCGTAATATTCAATATAAATTAAATTATTTGGTGGAATCTTTTTCCCGACTCAATCAGAGCAGTGTTTTTCTTAACCCTTTTAATTTTATTGACCGGAAACAACAGGAAATAGATTATCTTGATGAAGGATTAAATAATAACTTTAAGTACCTTTTTAATAATAAAGAAAAATCATTTGTTTCTTTGCTGGAGAAATTAAATATTTTAAATCCTCTGGCTGTTTTAGCCCGGGGGTATAGTATTAGCTGGAAATTGCCGCAAAATACTATTTTAAAAAATACTGAAGAAGTAAAGATAAATGATAAAATAAAAATAAGGCTTTTTCAGGGAGAGATGATTTGTGAAGTAATACGGAAAATTGAAAAACATATTTAAAATAAGTTTTTTTGGAGTGCATTGACTGATTTGATATTACTAATTAATAGTTGGAGGAAAAAAATATGGTTAAAAAAGAAATAAAATTTGAAAAGGCTTTAAAGAGATTAGAAGAAATTGTTCAAAAACTGGAGCAGAACGAAAATGAATTGGAAGAATCGTTAAAATTATTTGAAGAGGGAATAAAATTATCCGGATTTTGTTCCACAAAATTAAACGAAGTTAAGAAAAAAATAGAAATACTTACTAACAAAGAAGGAAAATTACAAAAAGAAGAATATTTTACAGACTAATTATTTTAAGGAATAAAAAATGGATTTAAAACAAAACCTTAAGAAAAGAAAAGAAATTATTAATTGTGCTTTAAATGAATATTTAAAGTTTAACAGTAAATCTCCTCGTATTATTCAGCGGGCTATGCGATACAGTGTTTTTTCCGGAGGGAAAAGGTTAAGACCTATTTTAGTTTTATGTTCGGCAGAGATATGCAGAAAAGCCGAATATAAAAAAGCGTTAGGGCCGGCCTGTGCTTTGGAAATGATTCATACCTATTCATTAATTCACGATGATTTGCCGGCGATGGATAATGATGATTATCGCCGCAATAAACTGACCTGTCATAAAAAGTTTGGAGAAGCAATGGCCATTCTTGCCGGGGATGCCTTGTTAACCTATGCCTTTCAGATTGTCGCTGATGACCCCTGGGTAAAAAAAGAATTGATTGGGGAATTAGCCAAAGCCGCAGGTAAAGAAAAAATGCTGGGGGGGCAGGTAGAAGACATACAAAATTCAAAATGTAGGATAAAAAAATTAAAATTTAAAAAGGAGAGGATAAAAATTGCCGGAAAGATAAACTATATTCATACTTGCAAAACAGGGGCGTTAATAAAAACAGGTTTAAAGATAGGAGCAATGGCGGTAAAGGCACCGGTAAGAAAGATTGAAGCTTTGGAAAAATATGGTGAAAATATAGGTTTAGCTTTTCAAATTATGGACGATGTGTTGGATGTTATCGGAAACAAGGAAAAATTAGGTAAAAGAGGAAGTGATAGTGATAATAATAAACTGACTTATCCTTTAATTTATGGAGTGGAAAAATCAAACAAAAAAGCAAAAAAGCTGATAGAGAAAGCAAAAGAGAACTTGACCGTTTTTGGAGAAAAAGCAGACATTTTACATAAAATAGCCGATTATATAATAAATAGAGAATATTAATTCTGTACTTTTTAAGAAAAAAAAGACATAATAAATAGATTATAAAGCTGTATAGATGAGAAAATCAAGGAATTTTTTTAGGGAGGGAAGAAGTGAGTATTTTAGAAAAAATAGAAAGTCCCAAAGACTTAAAATTGATAAGAAGAGAATTATTTCCTGAATTAGCCAAAGAAATTCGCGAGGAAATAATAAAAACCGTATCAGTTACCGGGGGGCATTTGGCTGGGAGTTTAGGTGTGGTGGAGTTATCTATTGCTTTACATTATGTTTTTAATCTTCCCCAGGATAAGATAATATGGGATGTCGGGCATCAATGTTATCCTCATAAATTATTAACCGGAAGAAAAAAACTTTTTTCTACTCTTCGTCAGTTTGAAGGGATAAGCGGTTTTCCTAAAAGGGAAGAAAGTGTTTATGATGCTTTTGGGGTAGGGCATAGTTCTACTTCTATTTCGGCAGGATTGGGTTTTGCTTGTGCACGGGATATTAAGGGAGAAGAATCCAAGGTAGCGGTAGTAATTGGGGATGGGGCAATGACCGGAGGGATGGTTTTTGAAGGATTAAATAATGCCGGTCATATAGCTACGGATTTATTAGTGATTTTAAATGATAACGAAATGTTTATTTCACATAAGATAGGAGCTTTTGCCGGTTATTTAGCTAAATTAATGACTTTGGGTTTAGTAAAAAAACTAGAGAAGAAAGCATATAAATTGCTTAAAAGAATTTCTTTTTGGGGAATAAATTTAGTAAGAATAGCCAAGAGATTTAAAGTCCTCTTATTTCCGGGAATGCTTTTTGAAGAGATGGGTTTTGCTTATTTTGGCCCTATTGATGGACATGATATGAATCAGATGATTGATATTTTGAGTAAAATAAAGGATTTAAAAGGACCTATTTTATTGCACATTATTACTAAAAAAGGAAAAGGATATCCTCCGGCAGAAGAAAAACCCACGGCTTTTCATGGGGTAAGTCCTTTTGATATAACTACAGGAACAAAAAAGAAAACTAATTCTAAGAATAAGATTCCTACTTATACGGAAGTTTTTACTTCTACCATGCTTACCTTAGCTAAAGAAAACAAGGATATAGTCGCAATTACAGCAGCGATGACTGATGGTACCGGTTTAAATCTTTTCGAAAAGCAATTTCCGGACCGATTTTATGATGTAGGAATTGCCGAACAACACGCAGTAACCTTTGCTGCGGGATTGGCAGCAGAGGGGTTAAAACCTGTTTGTGCTATTTATTCTACTTTTTTACAAAGGAGTTTTGATCAGATTATTCACGATGTTTGTCTGCAGAAATTACCGGTTGTTTTCGCTCTTGACCGGGGAGGTATTGTGGGTGATGACGGACCTACTCATCAGGGAGTTTTTGATTTATCCTATCTGAGAATGATTCCTAATTTAATAGTGATGGCCCCTAAAGATGAAAATGAACTACAACATATGTTGCATACTGCTTTTTCTTTTGATTTACCCTGTGCCATAAGATTTCCCAGAGGAAAAGGAGAAGGGGTAAAAATGGACAGCCAGTTAAAAGCCTTATCTTTGTCGGAAGCGGAAATTTTAACTTTAGGAAATCAGATAAATATTTTAGCTATAGGGAATATGGTTTACCCTTCACTTTTGGCTGCACAGAAATTACAAGTAGAAGAAGGAATATCTTGTGGAATAGTTAATATGCGTTTTTTAAAGCCCTTAGATAAAAAAACACTTGATCTGATAGCTAAAAAAAGCAAACTGATAGTTACTGTAGAAGAAAATGTTTTGTCCGGGGGGTTTGGTAGTGCTATATCTGAATTTTTTAATGGGGAAAAAATGTTTATAAAGAGTATCGGCCTTCCTGATGTATTTATTGAACAAGGAAAATGTGAGATAATTCGCCGGAAATATGGATTAACTATGGAAAAAATTGCTCAGGAAGTTAAGAATTTTTATAAAAAGCACAAAAAAAATGGATGATAAAAGTCGTTTGGATAAAATATTAGTAGATAAGGGCCTGGTACAAAGCAGGGAAAGAGCTAAAGCTCTTATTATGGCCGGGATGGTTTTTGTAAATGGAAAAAAAATAGATAAAGCAGGCACTTTGATTAAAGATGATGCAGATATTTGCCTGAAAAAAAAAGATATTCCCTATGTATCCAGGGGAGGGATAAAATTAAAAGCGGCTTTGGAAAGTTTCAATATAGATATAAAAAACAGAGTTTGCCTGGATGTAGGGGCATCTACGGGTGGATTTACCGATTGCTTGCTTCAATATGGTGCAAAAATAGTTTATGCTATTGATGTCGGTTATGGACAGCTTGACTGGAAATTACGCAATGATTCCCGGGTAGTGAACATAGAGAAAACAAATATTAGATATTTTAACCGTGAAAAATTCCTGCAAATATTAAAAGATAAATTTAATGAAGATGCTTTAAAAGTATACGGTTTTGATGATGTTGATATTAATGAAAAAAATCTTCCGGACTTAGCGGTGGTGGATGTTTCTTTTATTTCTTTAAGCAAGGTTTTACTTCCGGTCTATCAAATAATCAAAGAAAAAGCTGATGTTATTGCTTTAATTAAGCCGCAATTTGAAGCGGAGAGAAAAGAAATAAAAAAAGGAATAGTGAAAGATAAAGAGGTTATAAAGGAAGTAATAGAAAAAATTAAGCAATTTTCCTGCGGTTTAAATTTTAAAGTAAAAGGGGTTGTACCTGCACCCATTAAGAGTGCAGCAGGAAACAGGGAACAGTTGATTCATTTACAAAAATAAAAAGGATTAATTAATGAAGGAAGCCGCATATTTTTCGTTAATCGATGAAGAAAGTAAAAAAGTACAATGTTTTTTGTGTCCCCATAAATGTATTATTGAAGATGGTAATTTGGGAAATTGCCGGGTAAGAAAAAATATAGAAGGAAAGTTATATGCCTTAGCCTATAATCGATATGTTTCAGCAGGAATGGATCCGATGGAAAAAAAGCCGTTGTATCATTTTTTCCCCGGGCATAAAATATTATCATTAGGCAATGTAGGCTGTAATTTGCATTGTCGGTTTTGCCAGAATTGGGGAATTTCCCAGAGAGAGGCTGGGGAAGGGTGTCTCCGGGAGATAACTACGGAAGAGACAATCCGTTTAGCTAAAAGTTGTGGTTCCATAGGAATTGCATATACTTATAATGAACCGTTAATAAATTATGAATACTTACTGGAGACAGCTATTGAGGCACAAAAGTGTGGCCTAAAAAATGTGTTGATTACTAACGGATATATTAATGAAGCTCCCTTAGTTAATCTTTTGCCTTATATTGATGCGGCGAACATCGATGTAAAATCTTTCCGAAATGATTTTTACCGGGAATATTGCAAAGGGACACTTAGTGATGTTTTACGGACGGCAGAAATAATGTATCGTCATAACAAGCATATAGAATTTACTAATCTGTTAATTCCCGGTTTAAATGACCGGGAAGAAGTAATAGAGGATCTTATAGATTGGGTTTATTCTTTATCCCCTGATATTCCTCTTCATTTTACACGTTATTTTCCTTGTTACAAAATGACGCAGGAAGCAACTCCCTGGCCGGTTCTGCAGAGGGCAAGAGAGATTGCTTTGAAAAAATTAAATTATGTTTATTTGGGAAATGTTATGGAAGAAGAATCATCCTCGACTTTTTGTCCGGGGTGTGAGGTAGTGCTTATTGAGCGAAAAGGATATGATGTTAAATTGATTAACCTGGAAGAGGGACATTGCAGTAGATGCGGGGAAAAGATTAATATAGTTATTTAAATGTAGGGGCGAC
>JAGLHV010000081.1 GCA_023143305.1 bacterium
ATAGTCCATAGACAACAAACAAAAAATAAATTCTAAATACTAAATCCGAAATCCTAAACAAATTCTAAATTCAAAATCCAAAATTCAAAACAAAAAATAAAGACAGTCCATAGTCCACAGTCGATAGTCCATAGATAAAAATACAGAATAAATACTACATACTAAATAAATTATTTAAGATTAAAATAGAAAGTTATAACTCCCCACTGTTCTTTACCGTAAAACTTCTTCTCCAGGGCAACAAATACCCATTGACTCAAAGCATTGGTAACCAATTGGTCCAGCCTGGAATAACCGGAAGTTCGCTGAACATAAATATTCTTTTTTACTTTACCATTGGAAAGCACCACAAAATGCAGGCTAACCGCCGCATCTACACCCTGCCTTTTAGCCCATTCCGGATATTTGGGAACAACTTTATCAAGTATTTCCCGATTGGCTAAGGGACCGACTATTTCAAATAAAGTCCGTTTTTTAGCTGCTGTCCGCCGAATTACTTTCTCTTCACTCTGTTTTTTAGAACGAACCTCTTCTGCCTCAATTTCTTCTTTAATTGATGACCAACCACCGCCTCCCGTACCTCCACCGGTGGTTTTAAAAATTCCGCCGTATTTTCCACCACCATCTTTGCCTCCCGAGCTTCCCGAACCCCCTGTTTGGGCCCCGGTACCCCCGACTCCGTCTCCCCCGGATAGGTCACCTTCACTAATTCCTCCGGTAAAACGGCTGTCCATACTGTCCGACGATAATCCTTCCGTACCAAATCCCCCTCCGATTTTTTCCGTACCGAAAGTTTTTCCCTGCATCCTGGACGATTTAACTTTAGGAACAAGCATTTTCTTGGTCGTTCCAATATTTTTACTGGTTTTACCGGTAGAAATCAGGGCAATATCCCCTCCGCCTTGTGAGATTCCTTCTGCTTTACTTACCTGGAAAGGAAGATCCCCGGAAGCTACAGAATAACTTCTGGATTCCAATTTCCTTGCTTGTTTTTCAGTAATTTCTTCAGCATGCTTTGTAGCAAAAGCAATTTGGTCCTCAGTCATTGCCAGCTCTTGTTGAGCAGATTTTCCTTTAAAATTAAAGTTAGATATTGAACCGTTTTTAGCTATCAGTTTTCCTTTTGGTTTAATAATTTTTTCGGTAATTTTTATAGGCTTCAGACTTGTATCTATTTTACCGGCCAGTTCACTTTCCTCTTTTTTCGGCGGTTCTGCTTTCTTAAAAAAACTTTTTATCTTACCGGCTAAACTAAGCCCTTTTTTCTCACGATAAGCAGGTAAAGGAGGACCTATTTCTTCGCTTATATAATCTATACTTATTATAGGATTACGTATTTCCCGGTCTCCTATAGGACTTACCTGCCAGAATAACAGCAATGAATGCATCAGTATCGCTAATACCCAACAAATTATTTCATCGGTTAACCGGGGATTTATTAGTTTTATTGTTATAACCATAGGAAACTACCCCTCATTACGAACCTATTTTTTATACTTTTTAATTTTTTGTTTAGTTGCTACTGCTACTCTTCTTGCCCTTACTTTTTTAACCAAAATATCAAATATTTTTTCTACCTTACCAAAAGGAATATCTTTATCCGCTCTTACAATAACATACACGTTCCTTCTTTTACCGATTCTTTTTCTTACGCCGGGAACTAATTCATCCCATGATACCTCTTCGGAGTCTATAGCTAACCTACCGTCCTTTGAATAACTAACCGTAACATTTTGCTCTTTTGATTCTTTGGTTATTGCCTCGGGTAAATCTACCGGGATACTGGGAATATTAACAATAGGAGCAACAATCATCAATACAATTACCAGAACAAAAGCCACATTTATTATTGGCGCAATATATACCCCGCCAATAGGGACCTCTTCCGACCTTGTAACTTTCATTTTTTTCTCCTATTATCTTTTCCGTCTTTTTAACAAAGAAATACTTCTGGCACCGTTTTGTTTTATAATATCTAAAATATGTACTACTTTACCGTGTAAAACAGCCGGGTGAACCGTTACCATTACCTTTTTATCCGCTTTTCTGGACAACTCAGCTAACAAATGAGCAGCGAAATACAGTTCAGAGGGAACCTTCCTGTTATTTAAATATATATCTTTTTCCCGGATATCAACAAAGAGTGGCTTTTCCTTCTTAAGTTGCTCAATTTTACTGGCTACGGCCCGGGAAGAAATAACTTTTATCATTGACTGCATTATCATCGGGGAAATAACCATCAAAATAATTAAAAGGGTTAAAGAAAGATCACACATAGGAGTAACATTTATATCCGCAATATCACTTGACAATCCCTTTTCCGTAGACCTTTTTCTCATTTATATTTCTCCTGACCGCTAAATTTGTTTTTTAAAACCGTCTTTAGATAATTCTATCATCTTTATGTGTTATAGAACGGGCTGCCGCCATTTCTGCTTTTTTAGCCGTTCTCTTTTTTCTAAAAAGAAGAATCAATAATTCCTGGGTACAAGTATCTATTTTAGTCATTTTACCACGTATTTTATAAGTGAGAATATTATAAACTACAGCGGAAGGAATAGCTACTACTATCCCGGCTACAGTGGTAATCAATGCCTCGGAAATACCTGCCGCTACGATAGTAGGACCTCCTGAACCGGACAAAGCTAAATCATGAAAGGCACGAATAATTCCTAATACGGTTCCCAACAATCCCAAAAGAGGAGAAATAAAACTCATTGTTCCAAACAATCCTAATTTTCGGGAAAGAAGGTCACGGATTCTCTGTTTGTAAATAGTCACCGTATCCTCAAGGTCTAAGCGGTTCAGCTGCGATGATTGTTCCAGTAAGACTTTGATAACCTGGGGAACCAATCCTTTTTCTTCCCTGGAGGCTATAATTGCTTCATTTAATTTATTCTGTTCTACCAGTGTTTTCACCCTAACCCAATAAGTTTCTTTAAATTTTCCTGCCCGGGAAAAATAAAAAAACCTCTCCAGGGCATAAGTAATCATCAAAATAGAACAAAATAAAAGAACACTCATAACTACAGGACTGATTTTTATAATATTAAAAAAACTATAATCCATTTATTTCTTTCCTCCTTTCAATAAATTAATTTTTTCTCTTGCTGTGCTTTTCCAACCGGCATCCGGACTATTCCGGACAATATCCTGATAAACGATAATAGCTGCTTTATTATTGCCTCCTTTTTCATAAATTTCACCCAGGGTAGCTAAACCGGCCAGACGGAATTTATCAGCTGCCGGCCTAAACTTAAGAAATTGCTTATAAGTCTCTTTCACTTTTTCGGCAAGCTGTAATTCTTCGTAACATCTACCCGTATAAAATATTGCCTCGGATTTTTCTTTTAACTGCTCCGGTATTTTTTGATAAAATTCAATTGCCTGCTTAAAATTCCTTAACTCTTCGTTTAAAGCACCCACCTGTAAATAACAAAAACCAACGGAAGCATCCTCGGGATAATGTTGGATAAAACTTTTGTAGCCCTCAATAGCCTCATTAAATCTACGGGATTTTTTATAACACAGAGGAATATTTAACCGTGCATCTTTAGCAAGAGGATCCAGAGGATACTTTTCCAGAAAATTCATAAAATAAGTAGCTGCCTGAAGATAATTCTTACCCTTAAAAGCCGACACTGCTAAACGAAACCTCACTTGCAAAGAAAGATCGTCTTCGGAAAAATTCTGAATAAAATTTTCATAAGATTTTATTGCAATTTCATATTTTTCTTCCAGAAAACTTATTTCACATAAATAAAACATTGCTTTTTTAGCGGTTTCTGTTTCCGGAAAATCAATAATAATTTTATTAAAATATTCTTTTGCTATCGTGTATTTCTTTTTATTAAAAGCCTCTGCCCCCATTTCCCAATAAGAATCCACTGCAAATTTACTTTTGGGAAATTCTTTAAGTAATTTACCTAACTCTTTACCTTTCTTACCCTGCCGATAATAACAAGTTTGTAATTGTTCTAAAACATAAGGTATCTTTTCATCTTGAGGAAACAAATTCATAAAATTCTTATAAAGCGTAACCGCCTCATTAATATTTCCTGCATTGTAATAACACTGTCCCAACTGTAAAAAACTCTCTTTTACCAAATCCGAAGAAGTATACGCATCTACTAAAATCTGATAAGCTTGTATTGCTTCTTTATATTTCCACATTCCAAAATAAGTCTTTCCTATTTGAAATAAGGCTTTAGGAGCAAATTCACTTTCCGGATATCTACCGGCTATCTTTTTCCATTTTCCTACCGCCTCTTCATAAAATTCCAACCGGTACAAAGCCACTCCCTGTTGATAAAAGGCCTGGCTTACATTAACATTATCAGGATATTTTGATACAAAAGTATCATAATAAGTAATTGCTTTTTCGTATTCCCGCTGATTAAAAAGAATATTAGCCGTTTCCAGACTGGCCCGGGCACTTACATCCCTCTTTTTCAATTCGGCAGCAAGTTCTCCTGCTTTCTGCTGAGCTCTTTTTGCCTCTTCATATTTACCTTCTTTAGCATAACAAGCGGCAATAGCATGCTGTGCTTCGGGAACAAGTTGATGATAAGGATAATTTTTAACTACTAAATCGTAAACCACACCGGCACGATTATACTGTTTAAGCTCAAAATAGGCTTCGGCTACCCAAAAATATGCCTCTGCCTGCCATTTACTCGGGCTGGTGGGAGAATTTTTTAAAATCTGATAAACATGAGTGACTATCTGCGCATATTCCTTACTTTGATAATAAGAAGTAGCTAAAAGATAAGTCGCCATTTCTGAAAATATTGTTTCCGGAAAATAATCAATTACTTCCTGATAAGTCTGATTAGCTTCCAGGAATTTATCCGTTTTCTGATAAGCAATACCTTTAACTAATTTTACCTTAGCAACTAATTTACCCCACTGATATTCCCGTAAGTAATTTTCCGACCGGGTAATTACTTCTCCGTATTGTCCTTCCAACATATAACACCATATTATTTTAAACGCAGCATCCATGCAAATTTCCGGTTCTTTTAATACCTGAGAATAATTAGTTAATGCCGCAGCAAAATCTCTTTTTTGTAAAGCTAATTCTCCTAAAAAATATTTACTTATCGGAACTAATGAATCATCGGGAAACCCCTCAATAAGTCTGGTAAACTTTAGGCTTGCTTCGTTAAATGATTCCATTTGCAATTTACAACAGGCCATATAAAATAAAGCATGTACCCTTAAATCGCTATCCACAAAATCTTTAAATGTTTTTTCAAAAGATTTATAAGCTAAAGCATATTGTCTGATTTGATAAAGACATTCCCCACTACTATAAACAGCTTTTTCCGCCCACTTACTATCAGGTGCTTTTTCTACTACTTTTTTAAAAAAACCCAGGGCATTCATTGTTTCTTTTGCTTTTTGATGAACGATGCCGTTATAATAAATACAAGCGACATCTTCTTCGTTTTCCCTCAAATAATCCATAGCCGCCTTTACCTGATTGTCTTGTAATAAAATAAGACTAATCGGAATTATAATCTTAGCTTCCTTTCGATATCCCGGATAAAACTGAATCAACTCTAATAGATCATCCTTACTTTTATAATTTTCCTCCATTGCTAAATAGCAAAGGGCACGGCCGTAAATTGCTTCTGCTCTAAGACTTTTATTTTTCCCGCGGGCTACTTTATTAAAGTAATCCAGAGCAGTTAAATGTTTCCCCATATTAAAATTACATTCCCCTAAACGATACCTGGCGTTTAAACATGTATTTTTATCCCGGGAATATTTATCTATGGTTTTTTTAAATTCTCTGGCTGCTAAAGGATACTTCTCTTGCTGAAAAAAACATTCTCCAATCATAAATTGAGCCTGGCCGGCTTTGATATCTTCGGGAAAAGCATGCACAAATTCCCGGTATTCACTGATAGCTAAATCTATATTCCCTCCCCGGTAAGTAAAAGAAGCTAAATTATATTGAATTATAGCTTCTGTTCTATCTTTATTTCTCGCTGCAAAACTAAACCCCACAGATAAAAACATAAAAAAAATAATTAAAAAAATTCCGGCCTTTAATCTTTTAAAAAGATTCATTTTATATATCTCCTCTATTTTTATACGAGTAATAATATTTCCGCAAAATAGTTTTTTTTTATTTTTGTTGTATTCAACACCTTATTCAATATCTTTTCGGGTCTAATTCCCCACAGCTTGCTGCATCATTCCTGGTACCGCGTCATTCCTATTACCACGTCATTCCCGCGAAAGCGGGAATCTACAGGGAATAGACTCCTGCTTTCGCAGGAGTGACATTGATTGATACCCCGTATGACTGCCCTGCGGCTACCTAAAGTAAAATTATACCACAGCTTACAAGCACACAAATGACACCTTTTCTATATTCAATACCTTATTTAATATCCTGACTGTTTTCCTCTATTTCTTCTTCTGTTTCTATTTCTATTTCTATTTCTGTTTCTACCGTTCCTTCTCTGCCTCTCATCTCCATCTCTACTTCCC
>JAGLHV010000082.1 GCA_023143305.1 bacterium
GGTGCGGATATTGTTGTAGATGATTTGGAAGAAATTGCAAATATTCTTATTTCAGAAATCAAAAAACAGAAAGCAGGAAAAAAAGATATTGAAGATTTAGAAACTGTTACACCGACCGAATCAATGAAGAAAATGAAGTACATAATGGATCTTTTAGGGTTGAAGGAATATACGCGGCAGTTAGGGATAATGATGAATGCTTTGGATGTGAGAGCATTTGTTGGTAATTTAATCAAAGCAAGTGGAAAGAGCGAAGAGGAAGTATTAAATATATTAATGAATATTCCTGACTTTAAAGAAAAAGCATTAAAGTATAAAGAATTAAAAGCAAAGGAGAATAAAGAATTACCGCCCGAGGAATCAACGAATAAATGTTTGGAAATATATGTTACCAAAGATGAAGCTAAGATTACTTCTGATTACCAGCCGTTGGAAGAAGGAGAGGATAGGCCTCTTTCCAATTTAATAATGGAGAAATTCAGAAAAGCGTTAAATACGATATTTCCGTATCGTGATGATATGGATAAATATGTAGGCAGATTTCTTGGTTTTTTCAAAGAAAAGCCGGATGTTTATAAAGAGGAAAAAATAAACGATCAGGAATTGAGTGATTTAAGAGAGGCGGTAGATAAAATAAGAGATTTTATGCTTGGGGCTGAAAATATTGATTTAGAAGAAATAGTTAATTTGATAAATAACGGTATAGGCGCAAATGAGATGTATCTGCAACAAATAGCAAAGGACATAAATGAAATTGCGAAATATTTAGACATTGATTTTCACTGGGAAGTGGTGGATAATCCTGCAGATTTTCCGAGGGTTGAGAGGAATTGCAAGAAAATAACCAGGGATAATACACTGTCTATGCATATGAGCCGTAGTGGAGGGACGACAGAGCCCGGGGATCTTTTTGAAATGATAATGAATTTAATTATGAAACATATAGTATGGGCGAATAAAGGGCGATTTAAGGAATTGGGCAAGAAGATAAAAGAGAAATATCCTAAAGTTGCTGCTATTTTACATATAGACAATACACCCGGGAATATAGGCGGACGTCATATGAATTTAAAGACGGACATGGTCTACGGTCCTTTATTTACCGCATTTTTAATTATGGGATATAAGAAATTCAAAAAAGAATCTGATAAGAATACAAGGGAAGAAAAAGCAGTAGAATGGGCGGAAGGGATGTTGAAGGTTTATGTTGAGAATTTGTATAAGGCAAATCAGGATTTAAGCCCCAAACAGGAAGACCTCAATCAGGCGGTAAATAATGCAGGAAGCCAGTTGGCAATAGAAGCTATAAGAAAGAGGGATGTAGAAGGCAGAGTAAAACTTGGAATGGTATTTGATCCCGGATTAAGGGATTTTGCAACGGAGTTTTTCCAGAATACAAATGAAGGGATATGTAAACCGGCGCCTGGAAAAGAAAGAAACAATAACATGCATTCATTCTGTGATGCAAGAGAAGATTATATGACTACGTTTAAAGGAAAGCCGGAGCTTTACCAGGCGACATTTATTGTAGATATGAGTTCTGAATTTAGGCATGGAATGTTGCGTAAAGCCAAAGAGCTTGAAAGTATCGGCGTACCGGTAAAAGTGGTGAAACTGGATCGTAGAAAGAAAAAAGAAGGGATGGATGAAGAGGCAATAGAAGCATTATTTAAGCATAATTTAGCGGTACAGGCACAGGCAACAGCGTTGCTGCAAACAATGGTAACTACCTTTACGCATATAACAGATCAGGATTCAAATTCCAATCCTGCGGTTAAAACGACCAGAGAGATTACTGCGGTTATACAGGATATTTTTGTAAAACTTAAGGCAAGTATTATAAAAGCATTTGTTCGTTATATTCTTAGAAATATAGGCAATATATTTGGTGTGGAATTTAGAGGGGCAGAGATAAATGTAAGGATAGAAGATATTAAGCAGAAAATGGAGGAAGCAAAAGCAGAGGAATTAGAAAAAGCAAAGAAAGAAATAGCGCCTAAAATAGCTCAAGTAGCTCAGGTTAAAGCAAAACAGCAGGAAGAGTTTGAATCGTTTATAAATGATCAGATAAATACATTAGTGGATAATTTTGGTCTGGATGATGAAAAAAAAGAGATAATTAATCGTTTTAGAGTATCAATAATGGCTCAAGCTAAGGAGAAACAGAAAGAAGGATTACCCGAAGAGTTTGAAAATTTTGTAGGTAATGCGATAAATAAGTTAGTAAATGATCTAAAAATGGTTGAAAAAGATAGAGAAATGATTAATATTTTTAAGAAGTTGATAATAGCTCAAGCTAAAGCAAGACAACAGGAAGAATTGCCTAAAGAGTTTCAAAATTTCGCAGATAATACGATTAATAAATTAGCTGATGATTTGGGTATGGGGAATAAAAAAGGAGAGGTAGTTAATGTATTTATGGGGTCTATTTCCAGAGCGAATAGTTTTGCAGATACAGTGGAATCAGGTGGATTAAAATCAGCGTTCATGGACGCAGCAGTGGAAGAAGATGAATTTTTAAATAAGACGATAGGAAGCCTTACCAAAGATTTTGCTCTGACACCATTATCCAAACAAGTTGAAGTGTATAGAAAAAGTGGGATAGGTATTTCTGTTGCTTGTCGTGAAGATATATCCAATGAGCAGGAGAAGGGTTATAAAGCCGGAACAAAGGAAGAAGCAGCAGAGTCTGTAGCCAATTATCTGTATGATTTGTTTACAACCGAAAATCGGGATAAGACACTAAATACATTTGGAATGGCGTATATGGATGCAGATACGGGGAATGAAGATATAGTAGCGGTTATGGCTGAAATAAATAAACAGTTGGCTAAGTTTGGGATTAATGCGCTTCCGATGAATTTCCCGCGGATAGCCCATACGGGTATCGAAGCGGCACAGGCATTGGCAGAGATTATGGCGATAATCGCGTTGTTACCCAAACAAAGTTTCCCTGAGGGCAAAGGAGAATTTGGTTCTACAGAAATTAGAGATGGATTAACGGTGAATGATGGTAATTATATTTATATATTGGCTAATGTTGTGAGAATGGCTTTGGGTGGTTCTCCGACGGTGATGATTGATTATAAGAATAAGGAGCAGTTACCGGAGATAAGGGAAATACTGGTAAAAGCTTTAGGTCTTTTTGCCGAGAAAGTGGCTAAAGGGGCAGAGGAAATAGAGGTGGAAAGGAAAGATGAGTTGCCTTCGGATTTATTAAAGGACGAGGAAGCAATAAGTAATCCGGTTATGGTTTTAGGTTTATTAGGTTTATTTATAAGTATATATGTTGGAGTTATCTTAGGCTTATCTTGGGGAATAGGTATATTAGGTTTGGGATTGGGGATATTATTATTGGGTGGGCCGGTTGTATTTGATAGAATATTCGATAATCTTGCCAGAAATCCGCTAATGGCTGCTATGCTTATCATGGTTGCGAATATTACCTTACCAGAAGGAAAACCCGTTCAATTAGAAGAAGTAGAAAAAGAATTTTTAACTGAGCTGATTGCATTTTTAGATACAAAACAAAAAGAAGAGTTTAAGATTTCAGAAATAAAGGAACTTTTTGAAGGTAAAAAAGATTCCAAAGAAGTAAACAAATATTTGAAATTGTTAGAGAAAAAAGGAATTATCGAAAAGATTTATGATTCTGAAACAGGTAGGGCAAAACCGGGACTTAGAAAATTATCTATATCAAAACAGACAATAAAAGAGGACTTTTTACAAATTTCTTCCGGGACAGAAAACATAGAAAAAGAAATTATAGAACATATAGTAAAAGAAAGGATAGAGCAAATTAAAGGAGGGAAGTTAGAAGATATTGCGAAAGAAACAATAAAGAGTGAAAAAGTTTTGGATTTAATTGCTGATATGGTTGTCAATAAGAAAAAGGATGTTTCAGAAATAATAAAAAATGAGGATATTAAGGATTTTGTTAATAAGTTTAATGATGATGAACTGAATAGTTTTTTTGAATTAGTATTGGGTGATGTAATAAAGGAATCGGAAGCAGTTACTGAATTATTTAAAGATTATAAAGAAGGCGAAAAAACGGGCATAGAGAACATAGGTTTAATAAAAGAGGAAATTAGAAGAGAAGGCATGGTTGTTTTAGCAAAAAATGAACTATTCATGAAGTTTTTAGCGTGTATGTTAAAAGAAATAAATACTATGAATGAGTATCAAAATAAAGCATTAGCAACTATAATTAAATCTATGGCAAAAGATGAAATAAGTGAAAAGAGAGGGGAATGGTTGATTGTAAAAAAATTAAAAGACTTAGCATCAAAAATAAAAGAAAAGAAAAAAATAAAAGAAAAACCGAAAATAGTTGATTTGCCGGAAGATATAAAAGAAAAATTGAAAACAGTTAATTTGTCAGAAGATATAAAAGAAAAATTATTAACAGAAGAATTATTGATGAAGTTTTTAAATATCGGGCTATATGAAGCATACGAAAAAGGTGAAATAGATTCTCATAAAGCAGATATTTTAACTAAGAATATGGCAATATTTGCAAGGGATTATTTAAGTGAAGAAGAATATTTCGAGTTAAATAAAATTTATCCCGATAACAAGTGGGCAGTTGCTTTTATCGAGGCTTTGATTGATTTACCGAAGATGACAACTGAGGATAAAGGTGGAGAATCTAAATCAACAGAACAATTGGTTATAGCATTTACAGAAGACGATATGTATTATGTTAAAGAAGGTATTGTTGAGATTATTTCAAATAATTTGATTGACTTGCATCCTCAGCAAATAAAGAAAATAGCTGATTTAATTATAAAGTACGATGGGAATGTTGGCAAGATACTAGATGCTTCCGGTATGAATAAGATTAGAAAGAGTATGGAAGTGAGCGAGGGAAGGGTTAGAAAGGGTAGCGGCAAGTTTATAGAGGAGGAAAGTAAACAAATAAGACACGAAGTATTTGAAAAAATAAAATTAGTTGTTACAGAGTCAATCAAAAAGAGCAAAGTAATTAAAGCTCGTGCAATTAAAAAAGGGGTGGTAATCGAAAAACCACAAAAGACTATAATAGAGGAAGATAACGCGGTCGTTTTTGATATTAATGATGTTAACTTTATGCGAGAAGATAGGCACTATATTGGAAGGGCGATAGATTTAACAAGAAATGATGATAGTAAATATAGATTAATTCATCAACGAGTAATGAAAGTAGGGATAAAGGATAGCATAGTTTTTATGATAATAGATATAAACAAGCAAGAAGATATTAATACTATTTTAACGGATAGCGAAGTTAAAAATAGCGTTATTTTTCACACTGTAACAGAAGAAGATTTAGGAAAATTTATTAAGGCAGTAATTAAAAAGGCATATGAATTGAAAGATGCAGATGAAAAAGAAAAAACGGCTAGAAAGTTAGAAATAAAAAAAGATAAAGGGAAGAAATCCCCAATTGTTACAGCAATTGAAGTTGACGGACGTAAAGAAGAAGAGTCTCATTCAATTTTAGGTTTAGATGATATAGGTGATTTAAAAAGGTTTTTAAGAAGAAAATCACAACTAAGAGATATAAATAAAGATATAAGATACATATTATTTTCTGAAGCTATAATAAAAGATTTTCTGGATATGGGATTATCTGAAACAGCTAATATGGTTCCTGACCAGAAAAACAAGTTAGCAGAAAAAATGGAAAAACATGAAAAATTGAAGGATATAAAACTTCCTGTTAGATGGCCATGGGCTTTTATTACTGCAGTATCGGACATAGTAAAAGAACGGGAAACCGGAGTGGATAGAATTATGGTAAAACAAATTGCACCGATAATTTCAGAAATGAAAAAAAGAGATAAAACTGAAGAAAGAGAGCCTACTTTAATTCCTGAATCGGTAGAGCCAATAGAAGTCAAGCTTGAAAAGACACCATTAGAACAATTTATAGATGGTTATACAAAAACATTACCTGTAATTTTGCCTACTGCTTACAAAGAGGGTGTTTTATTGGCTCTTTTTATTGCTGCCAGGCATGCATCGTTGTTAGATAGTCTTATAAAACAAAAATTAAAAGAAGAGGAAATCAATGAATTAGTTATAGCTGTTATTCAAGATGCAAGGGGAATTAAAGAATACGCGTTAATTATTTTAAAAAATAAGCATCAATTCGATATGGATATGGAGGAGCTTAATAAACGGCTTAATATAATATATGGAACTCATCCGGGGTTAAAGACAGACATGGATGTTGATTTTAAAGAGGTAAATACAATAAGAGATAATATGAAAAAATATGCAGGGTTTAGAGAAGCAGCTGTTGTTGGTATTAATAGAATAAATGTAGAAGGGATGTCTGAAGGGGAAATCAAAGAACAGTGGGAAAGAGAGGAATTGGATAAACAGGAAGAAGAAGTTGAAAGGATATGGGGATTTATAAAGAGA
>JAGLHV010000083.1 GCA_023143305.1 bacterium
AGGACTGGCGGGCAGGCAATAAAGGCAAAATGAGTTTTGAACGACTTAGCGAATTTTAGTAAAAATATGCGTTAAAAAAATGAGCCTGTCTGAGTAAAGCGAGTTGCTCATTTTTAGCTTATTTTTGCGTGTCCACAGGGTAAAATTACGCATTTAGACAAAAACATATTTTCCCTTTATTAAACACCTTTTAATAACCCATCTTATTTATTAAAAACTATTGTCTTATAATTGTAACCTCTTCCATAACTACTTTTTCTAACGGACAATCCTGATTGTTCCGGGAAACATTAACAATTTTATCTACTACATCCATTCCTTCTATAACCTGTCCAAATACTGTATGACGATTGTCTAACCAGGAAGTAGGTTTAACTATTATAAAGAATTGACTGCCATTGGTATTGGGACCGGAATTGGCCATGGAAAGTATTCCCGGTTTATTGTGTCGAAGTTGGGGATGAAATTCATCCGCAAATTTATACCCTGGTCCTCCCCGCCCTGTTCCTGTCGGATCTCCGGTCTGAACCATAAAATCCGGAATAACCCGATGAAAAATAATTCCATTATAGAATCCTTTCTCTGTAAGTTTTATAAAATTTTCTACAGTACGCGGAGCACGCTCTATAAAGAGCTCTACAACAATCTTTCCATAATTTGTTTTAATAACTGCTTTAGGTAAAACAACTTTACTTGAATCTTTTTTCATCTGATTTTTCATAACCCACCCCGTTAAATTAATTTTTATCCATTCACCCTTACTTTCAACAGATTTAACCGATGCTGCAGGAGTAAGAGTTCCTATAACTTCATTTCCTTTAACCCCCAGCTTATCATGGTAAACCTTAACTCCATCCCGTAGTGGTTTAACCTTCTCCCCCCAGAGATATCCAGAAACCATAATCACCCCAAAAAACAGCAAAACAAACAAACGACGCATACTTACCTCCCTTTTATAAAATATTTCTTAGACTTCTGCAAAATAATACATTCTTCCTGCCCATTCCTCCTTATCTTTTTCTATCTAATATAAGCTTTAATTGTTCCCGGCACCAGGGACATAATTCCATGCCTTTATGGTCATGTTCGGTTAAATTATGGGGATAAGACCTAATACAGGTAGGATTCGTACAGCGAGGAATACCCAGAATAAAAAACGAACTGGATACCCCTTGTTTTACTATACGATCACATAACCTTGAACGGTTAGGCGGTTCCTGATTAAATGTTGCTAAAAAGCGATGATAAGACATTACCCCGTAGTCTTTCCCGGCCCAACCAAAAAGAAAATTACTATTTCCATTAAAAATATCTTTCCGGGTTATTCCCAGATAGCCTTTAACCTTAGAAACTTTCTCAATTATATAGTTATCCTTTAGTTCTAAAATTAAACGTGAAGCATTAAATTGTCCTTGATTTTCCAATTCTTCAAACCTTTTGTTCTGTTCAGGGATTAACCTCAAAAAGCTAACCAGTAACTTCCTCTTTGTATCTATCGTATATTTATCCAAATAACTGCGGTCAAACTTTCCAGGGTCAATTTCCTCTTCCATAACAGAATAACTTATACCCATTTTTTCCTGCAGTTTATGTTTTACTTCCGATAAAAGATACTTATTCACTTTCCCTATAGGAACTAAAACTATTTCCTGATCTTTAATCAATTTCCTTTCTGTTTTATTTATACTTTTAACCGGGTTCATCCCCAGGTTAAAAAGAAATTCTTCCGCCTTTATCAAAAGCTCTTCATCTTCTGCATATTGACTTACGATCTTTACTTTTTCTACTGCCTGTTTTTTATCCCCATACTTATACATAAGCTGTGCCAGCTTAGATTGATAATCCAAACGCCAACTATTAACTTTCAATCCTTCCTGATAAAGAAACATAGCATCTTTATCTTTCCCCTCTTTTTCATAAATTTCCGCCAATAAAAAAACATCCTCTACATTCCGTCTCAGGGTAACATTATTTTCTTTTAAAAACAATTCTACGCGTTTTTTAAGTTTTTCTTTATCAATAGATGATTTTTCTTCTACACCGGTACAAATACCCGAACATAAAAATAAAATAATTAGTAATTTAATGATACAACTTTTATTAACCACCGGATACTTTGCCTCCTCGTTTTTTAATTTTAGCTAACTTGATGCTCTTTAATTCACTGTATACATTTTTTATTTTATTTGATTAAATTTAAAAAATGCAACCAAATTAAAAATAATTATAGAAATTAAAGTATGCACTATAGGCGCTACAAAATTTACCTCTATTGATATCATTCCCAATGTTTTCATAGAAACTGCCAATAAGGGAACTACCCTGGGGAAACATTTAATAATAATTTTAGTGGAGTTTAGTAAAAGGGGATAATCCATCCACCGGGTTAAATGTATTGAATTAGCAGCTCCAAAACTACCCAGGAAGACTAAAAAGGCTAAAAGGCCGCTCAAACCGGAAGGAATAAAAGTATATATGGTTATTATAAGTGACAAAAAAAGAACAGCCATCAAAAAAATAACCCCCATCCCTAAAAATATATTAAGGTTTAACTGCCCGGTATGAATAAAAGCGGTTAACCATAGTCCACCGGTAATTACCAACCAATTTAAGAAAAGTATCTCTACCAGTCCCAGATTAATTCCCAGGAGTACCTCCCCTCTTCTTATTGGTTTAGACAAGATCAATAGCATTTTACCGGATTCCAACTGGTCCTGTAGTATTCCTAAAGATACAAAAACTACTATCAAAAACATGAAAATAGTTATAAAAAAGAAACCTATCTGAATAGCCATATTAAGCGGTATTTCCCCTTTAAAACCCGGAATTTCCTTTAGCACAAAAGGCAAATGAGCCATAGAAATAAACAATAAAGAAAGAAACACAAGTCCGTACATTACTCTATCCCGTAAGGATGCCTTGAACACATTTTTAGCTATTAAATAAATTATTTTAATTCTATCGAGCATCTTTATTCCTCATTCAACACCGATTAATCTCAAAAATTCTTTATCCAGTGACCCCTGTCGGGTTAATTCCCGAGTATGTTTCAAAGCTACTAATTTACCTTTGTTTATTATAGCTACTCTATCAGATACTTTTTCTACCTCGGAAAGGATATGGGAAGACAAAAAAACAGTTCTACCCCTTTCTTTTAACTTAATCAGCATCGACCGGAACCGGTTTAAAATTACCGGATCAAGATAAACAGTTGGTTCATCCAATATAAGCAATTCCGGATCATTAATTAACGACTGAGCCAAACCAAGTGCACGCTTTTGGCCAATTGATAAATTCTTTACAATCTCTTTTCTTTTATGCTCCAGTCCCAGTTCCTCCAGGAGAACATTTATCCTTTCTTTTTTTTGCTTATCGGTTAATTTAAAAAACGAACCATAAAAATCCAATAAGTCTTCTACTCTAAAATAATCATGTAAAGTATTACCTTCCGGTAAATATCCCAGTTTCTCCCTAAAATCGTTCAAACAATTACTGTTAACTCTTTGGTTAAAAACATCTATAACCCCGGTAGTTGGTTTAATATAACCAATAATCATATTCATAATTGTCGTTTTACCGGCACCATTTGGTCCAATCAAACCGAATATTTCACCTTGCTTAATTTGTAAACTAAGATTGCTAATAGCTACAATCTCTCTTTTTTTAAAAAAGAATTTTTCCTGAAAATATTTCTTAGTTACCTGCTCAATGTTTATTATCGTTTTATTTTTTTCCATATCATCCCGTTTTCTTACTAAATAAACTTAAAAACCACTGTTCCGGATAAAATATTACTCCCCTGTTGATCTAAACTTTCTTAATATTTCATTAATAGCTGCCGCAGGAGTTTCATTATCTTTAAGTCCTTCAAAAGCTATTTCTGCGCGTTGTCCTCCAAAAGGAGAAACCATCATGCTTCCTGTTCCCGGGGTAAAAATCTTAACAGTGGAAATTCCAAGGATTCTCTCAATAATATTCTGACTCATCTCCACATCGGTAATTTTGTGATAAGGAACAGAACGTTCAACCCTTCTGACAATTCCACCGTGGAAAACACAACGTTGATTGGTAATATAATAAACATAAGTCTGCCGAAGATAACGGCAATAAATTAATCCTAAAACCAAAAGAACAGGAATAGCAATAATGGCGACAATACCACCGGCTATAATCGGCCAGGGAGAATCCGACTTTGTAGCCACAGCAACCATCCCGCCAAAAAAACCAAAACACCAGAAGCTCAAAAATCCTCCTACAAAAGCAATAGGCAAACATTTGGTAAAAAACCAAATTTTTAAAACGTTTGCTTCCGGCCGCAATTCATAAATAACATTTTCACTTTTCTGTAATCTCATTTTTTTCTCCCTAAAAAATAATTAAAAATTATAGTTACCATTTCATTTTTCTAATAGTCGGTAATGGTGTAAATAACTGCCCTGGTCTCACTGCCGGGAAAATCTGCAAGTGCAGACATTGTATAACCAATGATACTACCCCCAACATTTTCACTATGCATTCCGGTAACAATATCCACAGCATTTCCACTAATAAGTGTTTGCTCTCCTGTGCTAACGCTATTACCACCGGCAACACCAACATTTACTGCTAATGAAATACCGCAGGAATAATCAGAATCCAACTGCCCGGTAATTTTTTTATTTGTAGCGGAATTAGTCATCCAATCAAGAGCGCAAGCATTATCACTAACATCCTTCAATGGATTTTCTTCAATTGACGAATCAACAGCCAGGGTGACATTCCCCCCCGAAATAATTAATTCATCAACAGCAACTATATTAATTGTTACCTGATGGCTAGCCATATTAGATGCTATTACTATCCCCTTTATTGTAAATATAAAAACAAGCATAAATAACACTTTTAATCCTTTCTTCATTTTAACCCCGTCTTTCTCCCCTTTTTAATATATTCTTTCACTCTATTACACATCTAAAAAAAAAGTGTTCCCTAATAACCCATTCCTGTTTTTCACAATATATTTATATATTAATCGTCCTCTACTTGTCAATTTGTTTTATGTTCATTCTCAACCAACCCTATTTTTTACAACCGTTCCGACGCCTATGATAAACAATAAAATTCCTACCCCAAAAACACCTATCTCCCTTACTGGGAATGAAAAGGATTTCCGCTGTCTTATTACCAAAAAACCATTATAGGGAGGACTCCATTTACCACCTATTGTATAATTTATCCACCCCTGAAAATCCCTTTCAAAACGACAAACACCTAATTTATAATACTGCCCACGGCCAAAACTGTTTCGAAGATATCCTAATTTAAAATTTTCTTTAAAATCGCCAATTACCTCAGCTTTTTGATTAATAAAAGAACCACTAATTTGAAAATCTTTGTTTTCCATTCTTCTGTCGGGAACTTTTAACCAAAGAGAAAATCCCTTCCCTTTTTTTGCAGTAAAGGAATTTGTTTTTAAATTTTCCGTAGAAATAGACAAAGTTACTGGAAAAACATAGACATCCTCATACAATCCTTTAGCAACAGTAACTATTCCCAGAACCATACTAACTATCATAATAACCCCACCCAAAACAGTAATAAAAATTCCTAATATAAATTTTTTTTTATTCATTATATACATCCTGTCTTTTTTACCACTCTATCGATAAAAAACTTTTATATTTTTTTTATATACCCCTCTTATATTTTTGCGTTCCTCAGTTCTTCCTCACTCATACCAAAATAATGCCCGATTTCGTGCATTACCACCTCTCGTACTTTCAGCGATATTTCCTCTTCTGTTCGACATAAGGCTTCTATGGATTTTTTATATATTGATATCTTGTCCGGTAAAACATTACCATACCTTACTCCCCTACTTCTCAGTGGTACCCCATGATATAATCCCAGAAGATGCCGGGGATTTTTCACCCCAAATTGTAGCATTACCTCCCGGGAAGGAAGATCTTCGACTACGATTATAATATTTTCCATTTTACGGAGAAATTTTTCCGGCAAATTCTCCAGGGAAGTGTTTATTAATCTCTCAAAAGTTATTTTATCCATTTGTTTGTTTAATTTCAATGCGACTTAGAGTTTTTTCAGACCGCTGACAAAAACTCTGTAGTCGAATTGACCCTGAACGACCACAGGAAGACGAAGGGTATCGGATTTATTTCCCCGTAACTTGTTTTTCTCAACACATCTTTATTCTTCCTCTTTTTTAGCCTTTTTTAATTTCTCAATTTTAGACTTACCAATTTTTTTATTCTTTACCGGCAAAGGTGCAACCACCGGGGAAGAACCTAAAACAACAGTATTCCCTGATGATTCCCCTATCAGTTGTAATAATCTTAATTGCAT
>JAGLHV010000084.1 GCA_023143305.1 bacterium
TGCTATATCGTTCAAAACATATTTTACCTTCATTTTTTTTGTTTTGCTGGAGCAAAGCGACAGTCCGCCAATCTGTAAGGCGGTAATTTTGAATTTGCCTGTTCTCCAGTCTGTAAGGAGGGTTTAGGATTTTGGATTTAGTATTGGGTATTTATTTTTGTCTTTAACTTATAACTCATAACGAGTAACTAATAACTGTAGTTTCTGGAGGATATTCTATATGTGTGGAATATGCGGGATTTTTGAATTTAATTCACAAAAGAGCGTAGATAAAGAGCTTTTAAGTAGAATGTGTACTGTTATGAATTACCGCGGTCCGGATGAAGAGGGGATACATTTAGGCTGGCCTATGGCTAATGGCGGATATCGGGTAGGTTTAGGACATAGAAGATTGTCTATAATTGATTTAAAAAGCGGAAAACAACCCATTCATAATGAAGATAAAAAAATATGGATTAGCTTTAACGGTGAAATATATAATTTCAAAAGCTTACGGAATGAATTAGAAAAAAAAGGGCATTGTTTTTATACCCAAACGGATACAGAAGTAATTCTTCATTTATATGAAGATTACGGGGTTAAATGTGTTGATTTCTTGCGAGGGATGTTTGCTTTTTCCATCTGGGATGAAAGAATAAAACAGTTATTTTTGGCCCGGGACCGGTTGGGTAAAAAACCGCTTGTGTATACTTTATTAAACGACAGGTTAATTTTTTCCTCGGAAATAAAATCTATTCTGGAAAATAATCAAATCGAAAGAAATATAGACCCGCAAGCAATTGATTTATATATGACTTATCAGTATGTTCCCAGTCCTTTAACCATATTTAAAAATATTAAAAAATTACCCCCGGCAAGCATATTAATTTGTAATGCGAAAGGGGAAATAAAAATTTCAAAGTTTTGGGATATCGATTATCGGCAGAAGTTGGATTTTAGCAATTCAAAATTTAAAATGCAGGAAATATATAACCAGATAAATAGCCGATTGGAAGAGGCCGTGAATTTAAGAATGATTAGTGATGTTCCTTTGGGTGCTTTTCTTTCAGGGGGCATAGATTCTTCGGCAGTGGTAGGGATGATGAGTAAATTTAGTTCTAAACCGGTTAAAACCTTTAGTATTGGTTTCCAGGAAGAAGATTTTAGTGAATTGAAATATGCACGAATAGTGGCGAATCTTTTTCATACCCAGCACCATGAATTTATTGTAAAAGTTGAAATGTTGGATGTTTTACCGCGAATTGTCTGGCATTATAATGAACCTTTTGCGGATTCTTCCTGTCTTCCATCTTATTATGTAGCCAGAGAAACCGGTAAATTTGTAAAAGTAGCTTTGAATGGGGATGGAGGGGATGAGAGTTTTGGCGGCTATGACAGGTATAGGGCTAATAAGATGGCTTTATTTTTTCAAAAAGTTCCTTTGGGATTGCGAAAAGCAATGTGGAAATATCTGTTTAAACATTTTCCTGAGTCTGTAGGGAGAAAATCTCGGTTAAGACAGATGAAACGTTTTATTCAATCCGCAGATA
Source organism: bacterium (assembly GCA_023143305.1). Classification (GTDB taxonomy): domain Bacteria; phylum CBDUZB01; class JAGLHV01; order JAGLHV01; family JAGLHV01; genus JAGLHV01. The sequence goes on from JAGLHV010000084.1 coordinate 1,530, forward strand.
AACCTATGCCTTTACCCAATATTGAGTGGCATTCTGTTTTTAATAGTGCTCAAAAAAAAGCTCTTTATACAGAGGAAATGCTTGAAAAGACCATGGATTTTGATGCAAACCAATATTTATTTCAGCTTTATAGTGGAGCTAATGCTTTTGATTTTTTAGATAAGATTTTTTATACCGACATAAACAGTTATCTTCCTGAAGATTTATTGGTTAAAATGGATATTGCCACTATGGCAAATTCCATGGAAACCCGTTCTCCTTTTTTGGACCATAAATTTATAGAGTTTACGGCAACACTTCCTTATCAGTGGAAAATAAAGGGGTTAACCTCCAAAGATATTTTAAAGAAATCTTTGAAAGGATTTTTGCCGAATAAGATATTAAATCGGAAAAAAATGGGTTTTGGAGTGCCGATAGGTAAATGGTTTAGGGGTGAATTAAAAAATTATTTAACGGAAACACTTTTAGCTCCAAAAAGTATCCAACGGGGGTATTTTAAAAAAGAGGCAATTGAAAAATTATTAGTGGAGCATTCCAGTGGAAAGGTTAGTCATTCTTATCGTCTCTGGTCATTATTGGTTTTAGAGGTCTGGCATCAAATATTTATCGACAAAAGCATTAAGTTTTAAAAAATAAATACTAATAATAAATAAAAAGGGAAATCAATGGCACAGGATTTGTTAGATACTAAATTTGATAAGTTTATTTTTGCTTTTGGTTTAGGCATTGCTGTTTTTTTTGTTTACATTAGTTTTTTATCGAATATGTATAATTATGATGGTGTAGCCTGTGCTATGGCGGTTGAGTTAGGAGAAATGAAAAATCTTTTTCATGGAAATCATCTTATTTATGGTTTTTTAGGATATCTTTTTCACCAGTTAATAAAAATTTCAGGATATACCGGAACGACCCTTCTTTCTCTTCAAATTTTAAATTGTCTTTTAGGTTCTGGAGGAATTATTTTATTTTTTGTTTTAATGGAACAAATTAGTAAAAGTATAAAATATGCCTTTTTTTGGAGTTTGTTTTTAGCTTTTTCCTATAGCTACTGGCTCTGGAGTATGGAAGCCCAGGTTTATTTGTTGGGTATGGTTTTTATTTTATTATTGGTTCTTTTGCTTTATTGGTATAACAATTTTTTTTCCGGCTATCATGGTTTAGGGGTAGGTGTGCCTTTTATCATAGGAATTTGTCATGGAATGGCTGTTTTGTCTCATATTTCGCATATTATCTTTATTCCTGTAGTATGTATAAGTTTATGGCATTGTGGAAATGATAGAAAAAAAATAGTGCGTAGTATTTTTTTATATTTAATTGTTTTAGGATTATTTTGTGCCTTTTCTTATTTGTTAGTGATAATTATGGTACTTAAAATTTTTAGTTTGCGAGAAATTTATTTATGGTTTTTAGGAAATGCCCTGGATGATTCTACTAAATCGTTTAATTGGCACGGACAACTTAGCCTGGAAAATCTCCTGACTATTCCTTCGTCTTTAGAAGACATAATCTGGGTAAATTTAAAAAGGGTATCTTTTATTAAAGAACTTTTTCCCCATCGAATAATAAAAACATCAATTAATATATCCAAACTATTTTTTTTCACTGCTTTCTTTTATCTCTTTTTACATTTTAAAAGTATTTATAAAAAAAATAAATTTATGATACAAATGTGCTTTGTTTGGATAGTCTGTTATAGTTTGTTTTTTTCTACATGGGAAACTAAAACCATAATGTATAGAATGCCTGAATTAATACCGCTTTATTTATTGGCATATACGGCTTTTTCATCTATACGGATGAATAAAAAAATAAAGCTTTTTTGTTTAAGTAGTTATCTGTTTGCTTTGATTTTTTCTAATTTTTATGGGGGAATATTTCCATATTCTCTAAAAGTAAATAATATTAATTTGTCCAGAGCACATTTGGTAGGAGAAAATACTTCCGATGAGGATTTAGTCATTATTTCGGGTAGGGGTATTTTTGCTATAGGGAAGGTATATATTCCTTATTTTGCCCGGAGGCAGACTTTAATTTTAAATCGCTTTAAGGAAAAAGATTTTGATTTAGTTCAAAAGATAATTTTTCGTTGGTTAGCAAGGGGTGATAATGTTTTTTTTCTTTCGGATGCATTTGATTTTGAAAACAAACACTTATTGAGTAAAAACTATAGATTATTTCTTTCTGCGGAAGGTAAAGATGTAAGCTTATTTCAGGTAAAAGAAAGGGAGCAAAATGATTAATAATAAAAAAAAGGTTATTGCCGTTATGCCGGCATATAATGCTCAGAGTACTATAAAACAGACTTTTCTGGATATTCCCTCTGGTGCAGTAGATGAAGTGATTTTAGGGGATGATGCAAGTAGTGATAATACCGTTGCCATTGCCCAAAGCCTGGGGATGTGGGTTTTACAACATAAAGAAAATAAGGGTTACGGGGCTAATCAAAAGACTTGTTATCAAGAAGCATTGAAAAGGGGAGCAGAAATTGTAGTCATGATTCATCCTGATTATCAGTACGATAGCCGGCTTGTTCCTTATTTGACAGGGTTAATCAGAGATGGAATTTGTGATGTAATGATTGGAACCCGGATTAGGACGCGTAAAGAAGCTTTAGCCGGCGGAATGCCTAAATATAAATATATTGGCAATCGTTTTTTAACCTTTATTGAGAATATTATTTTAGGACAGAACCTGAGTGAATTTCATAGTGGTTTTCGTGCTTTTCACAGGAGAGTACTGGAAAAAATCCCTTTTAGCAAAAATTCAGATGATTTTGTTTTTGATTCTGAAATATTGGCACAGTCAGTGGTTTTTAATTTTAAAATAGGAGAAATTCCCGTACCTACCCGCTATTTTAAAGAGGCATCGACTATTAACTTTATTAATAGTGTAGTTTATGGAATAAAAACTTTGTTTGTTTTGGTTAAATTTTTGCTGCACAAATGGAGAATTAAAAAATGTCGTTTATTTTTGCCATAAAATTTTACATAAAAAAATATTTTTTTCCTTTATTTTTATTGTCCTGGATAAGTTTGGTAGGGGGCAATTATTTTGTCCGGTATACAACTTATTATTTAGTACTAAAGGCAAAGGAAATTTTACTTTTCATAATGGTCGTTTTTTTCATTTGGGCAATGGGGAAAAAAATATTGAAACGGATTTCTTTACATACTGTTTCTTTTTTAGAGAATAATATTTTTGCTCTTGGTTTGGGCCTGGGATTTTGGGGTTATTGCATCTTTTTTTTAGGTATTCTGGGTGGATTATATTCGGAGTTGGTGTTAGGATTGTTTATTGTTAGTAGTGTTTTTTGTTTTAAAGAAATAAGGCAAATAATTAGTGAAATAAAATCAGTAATTATTTGCAAAAAGTTTAGTTTTTCCCCGTGGACTGCGATTTTAATTTTCGCTTTTATTTTATCTTTTTTTGCGTCTCTGGGTCCGGTAATTTCTACGGATGCCTTACGGTATCATTTGTCCCTTCCTAATTTATATTTTCTAAACCATAAAATATTTATTTTGCCCAATAATTTTTTTAGTAATTTTCCTGCTTTATTTGATATGTTGTATCTTTTTACGTTCTTTTTAAAAAGTTCCGGCTTAGCCAGGATGTTCCATTGTCTGGCAGGAGTATTAACTGCTTTATCCATTTATTCTTTGGGAAAGAAATATTTTAATTTCCGGACAGGAATATTAGCGGCGCTTATTTTTTTTACTACGCCGTTTGTTTTACTTCTTTCTTCCGTGGCTTTTATTGATCTGGGAGTGGCTTTCTTTTTCTTTTTATCGTTTTATGCATTATTTATTTATGATGAGAAGAAAAAAATAAATTATTTAGTTGTTTCAGCTGTATTTGCAGGATTATCCGTAAGTACAAAATATTCCGGAGGCCTTTTTGTTCTAATAGCAGGTATATTATATTTTTTTAAGCGATATACAATCGATAAAGTAAAATTTTCTTTTGCATTTAGGGAGTTAATTATATTTTTTGGTATTACCTTAATTGTTGTTTCTCCCTGGTTGTTACGAAATTTATTTTGTGTAAAAAATCCGGTTTATCCTTTTTTTTCCGGAAACAATGATTTGTATATGAAAATTCTTTCCAGTGCAGGAATAAACATAAACAAACTAAATTGGTTTTGGTTGCCTTTAGTTGTTCCCTGGCATATTACTTTATATGTTAGCCATTTTGAAAATTGGAGAGCAGGAATGGTTTATCTTGCTTTTTTGCCTTTTTTATTTTTTTTAAAGGGGGTGGATAGAAAGATAAAATATCTTATTATTTATTGCGTACTTGTTTATTTAATTTGGGTATATGGTATACAGAATGTCAGGTTTTTATTGCCGGTTTTTCCTTTGTTGGGGATAATTATTGCTTATCTAATTTTTAAAATAATAAACATCGTAGAAAATTCACGGTCTTCTTGCCGGGTACTGATATTTTTTAGTAAACAATTTAACTTTTTTATAAAAGGAATACTATCCTTTATCTTTGTATGGAATATACTTCATTTCTTGGTCAGGTCTCCTTATCTTTTGCCTCAGTTATATCTTTTTTGGGGGAGAATTTCAAGGGTTGATTATTTACGGGTAGAAATCCCTTTTTATGAAATGTTTCAATATATTAACCGGAATCTTTCTCCTTCAGCTAAAATTCTTTTTTTAGGGCATTATCATGATGGGGGATATTTGAAGCGAAATTATTTGTATAGTTCTGAATTCGAAAAACCTTTACTTTTTTCTTTGATTG
>JAGLHV010000085.1 GCA_023143305.1 bacterium
GTTTATGCAAAAGACTATAAGGATGTAGGCCATGAAGTAGAGAAAGCAGTTAAAGATTTTGATAATCAAAAAGTATTAGATAAATTTATAAATAAATATGGTAGCGGTTATTTCCGGCCTACGGCTACGGTTACCAGAGAAGATTTACTTTTAGCTTTACACGAATATAACAAACTCAATCAAACATTAACCCAATATCAAAAGCTATTACTAAAAAAAATAGTTACTTTGAAAACTCAATTAAATAAAATACAACGCACAGAAAAAAATAAATCCGGGGAAAATACGGTAAAAAATGATAATATGGACATAATTATGGGAGAAGTCCGTAAAAACCTTCCCCTGTTAATGGCGACGATGCCCCATCACAAACAAACAGTTAAAGAACTCACTTTTATAAAAGATCAACTGACTCTTCTGGAAAACCCATCTTCCGGTATTAACGAAAAAAAAATCAGTAAAATTATTCAAAAATCTCCCAAACTAAAAAAACTTATCCGGAAAGAAATTAAACTTTCCTTAACCGACAACCAATATTCTAAAACTTCTCTCCAATCAAAGAAAGACTCAAAAAAAAGAACCAATAAACCGGACGAAGAAAATAAAACACTTACCAAAATAAGTATTGGTTTAAGTTTAATAGCAATGTTATTTATGGCTCGTTAAAATAATCTTTTTTTTATTCATCACCGAATAAAATTTTTCTTTCCCGCTTTATATTGAATTCCTATCTTATTTCTCCTTCATCAATAATTTTAACCGGTCTCAATTGAGGCAAAACTCTTATTATAAATTGCTTTTTCCCTCCTGGTTCCAATTCAACCTGAAATTCATTTTTTTCAAAATAATGATACGCAGGTAAATTATAGTCGTAAAATTTTAAAGTCCATTTTCCAGGTCTTATATTCTTAAAATAAAACTCTCCTTCTTTATTCGTGTTTTCACGAAAAATTTCCCGGTCATTATTAATCTCCACCAGTATATTCTTCAGTGCCCCAACTTTTCTTAGATCACTCTTACTAAAGCCTTCAAGAGAATTATTTTTACCGGAACCGCTTAAAAACACATTATTTTTAAAAATTTTATTTCCTTTTTTTCCAGCCGTAAAAAATATTATTTTACCGGAAATATTGCCGGAATCGACTATACCGATTTCAATTTTAGTAACTTTACCGCCTTTTACCCGGACCATCATCGGTAACTTTTTATCGGTAAGGCGATTTGGACCAAGAGAGCTTTTATCTATCATCAAAAAATAATTTCCCGGTTTTAGAGAAGGAAAGACAAATCTACCTTTTTTATCGCTAATTGCCGTTGCCCCGTTAATTTTTAAAATTACATTAACAATAGGTACCTTTTCTCCCTTCTCCCCGTCATAAATTTTTCCTTTAATACTTCCGATAAATTCTTTTTTCTTTATTGGTATTCCCCATGGAATAGTATAGACGAGAAAAAAAGAAGTTTTTTCTTCTTTAATTTCTTCATATCTAAACCAATGGCCTCTTAACGATAAAGAATGTTTATTGGGAAGGGTATAGAACAATTTAGAAAAAACATTATGCTGTTGGAGATTATCACATTTATAGTGTTTATAGTTTAAATTAAAATAAAAATTATTAATATGCCAGGTGCCTAAAACCCCGCTACTTTTTGCTTTTTTAGGGTTTCCTGAAAAACTATCATGTCCGATTTTTGTATAAACACTATAGGATTGTTTGTAATTAGGACGAAAATAGGCATAAAAAGAATATCTTTCCAAATATTTATTTTCGTTATCTATAAGCTCATTTTCAAAAATACCTCTTTCTATATAAGAATGAATGCTGACTTTACGAAAAGTCTGTTCCAACCTGAATCTCCATAAGTTTTCCCCATAATCATAATCTGCCGGCAGGAGTTCATCCTTTCTTTTAAACTCTTTATAATCCAAATACATAGTCATACCATATTGAAATGGATAAAAGATTTCTGCTTCGTAAGATTCTTCTCTTACCGCTACTTCCCGAAGAACATCCCGGTCAAGATTATTCTTATATTTGTGGTAGGATATATTTCCTCGTAATTTATCATAAATCGGAAAAGTCACTCTTTGGGAATTATAATCAATATTATTATAATAACCAAAAAAATTTGGTTTAGCATAAATTTTTTTAAGAGTATAGTATACCCGGTTATAAACTTCCCCATCGAAATCTATAATATAGGCATTATCACTGGATCTTTCTTCCCGCCGGCTATTACAATAACCATATTCCACCTCAAGATTTAATTTTTCAGTCGGTTTTATTTGTGTCTGGATACTACAAATTTTGTCATTATATAATTCTTTATCTTTCTTTAAAAAATTTCCTTTTAGATTAAAGTAATCATTAAATTTATATTCAATATACGTTCCTGCCCTTTCTTCCCGGGGATTTTCCCATCTACTTTTCAAGTAAAATGTTCCTAATTTAAAATCTGCAGGATAAATACTTATTTCTGCTCCCCGGCCATATTTATACCTTTCGGTTAAAGGAGAAAGAGAATAATTCCGGTCACCAACAAAAAAATCCAACCATTTAGAATAATAATTTAAATAATATTCATCTCTTTTCCCATAAATACTTTTATTGTAAATATCATCTCCCCTAAATAAAAAATCAATTCCTGTTTTTCCTTCCGGGTCGAACCTTCCCAAACCGGAAAATTCTATTTGAAAAGAAGCCTCTTCCTCCTCCTTTACACCAATTAACTTTATTTGGGAGGGAATTCTATTATAAGGATCAAATTTACGGGTTACTCTGGGTATAATTTCAGTTAAAACCACCTGGCTTGTACTTGTAGAAACAACCTCTTTTTTTAATTCTTTTGTACTGGCTTTAACGGTAAGAATATGTTTTATTTCCTTTTTTAATCTTTTATCTGTTTTTACCACAATCCCGAACGGCACAGATTCCCCGGCTTTAAGACTCATCTCCGATACCACCATTTTTATCGGATAATCAGGAATTCCTTTTACTTCTACTTTCAAATCTCTTTTACTATTGCCTTGATTAACCAAGCGTAATTTTACTTTATAAGAATCACCGGCCACCACTACCTCCGGCTTACTTTCTACCAATATCTTCAACTTTATTACGGGTAAAACAAACACCGAAAAGGAAGCATTATCAGTAACTTTATAATTGCTATGGCTCCCGGCATAATAGGTTATCTGATAACGACCTGCAGGGCAGGAAAGAGGAACAGAGAAAGCCATTACTCTAACCTGTTTTTGTTTTGATTTTAATTCAAAAGGGGTTTGTTCAAAAACAATTAATTTCCATCCTCTGGGAAGATCTAGTTTTTCAAAAAATTTTTCCTTACGGTTAGCACTATTAGAAACAAGGAAACTACAGGTAACAATCTTTCCGGGGTTTACTTTTAGAAGTTCGGGAGAATTTAACCTTACTTTTACTATAAGTTCTTTACTTTCGGCGGGATTTAAAAAAAATAAAACAAAAAAAAAATAAAAAACATCCTTTTCATTATTTAATCCTTAAATTATATCGTGCTCCAAAAACATATCCATCTTCATTATCAACTATTACTAAAACTTTATATTTGCCCTTCTTCACAGTACTTAAATCAATACTATGCCTTACCGAACATTCCGGATAAATCCGTAACTTCTTACTTTCAAAACGACCGACATTTATACCGTTTTTATTATAAAACTCCGCCCAAACAAAAGGAACAAGCAGCCTTTCTCCGGTATTTCCAATGTCCAATTGAAGAATCCTTTTTCCTTTTTTACTAATTAGTTTCTTGTCTAAAAACTTGATATTACGGGTTCCTGTATCCATAATATGGGTAACAATTTGTATTCCATAACGTATACGCGTCTGAATACCGAATTCACCTTTTCTTTTTTTATTGTCATCTTTTTCCGGAGTTATCGCAGGTATTGATTCTACCATAATTATACTCCAATATGTCCCTTTTAAATCACTTTTTTGAGGTACCCGGACACTGTAATTAAAAGAAGCAGTATTTTTCGGAGGAATAACAAGCCGACTGGAATCTACCGTAATCCACTTACCATTAGAACGGGAAATATCCCCTGGTTCTCCATAGATATTTTTTCCATCAGCAAAAAAAAGATAATCCGTTTGATAAATCTTTACATGAGCGGGAGTATTTCCCTTATTTTTTAAAAGAATTCTTTCTTGGAATTTTTCTCCGCATTGTACATTTCTTTCCCTGGTTAATTCCCCTATCACCGAAAAACCGGCATAAACCTCCGTTGAAATAAGAAATAAAAAAAAGATAAACCCTTTAACAATATTTTTTATCATCATTTTCCTTTATCTACTGTCTTATAATAGTATAAGTAATAATATGAACATCACTTCCGGTTCCCTGCACTGCTGTAGCCGAAGCAGTATACTCCAGAATACAAGTGTGAGGATTAGCTAATACACCTCTGGTAGTACCCAGAATAATATCCTGGTCGGTTGTACTCAGAGTTATCTGGGCCTGAGCGGTTCCACCACTACCACTACCCCCGGTTTGAACATTTTTGGCCAGAACCCTCAAAGTAAACAGAGGAGCGACTAAACTCGTTTTTGCAGTTATTTTATATGTTTGAGGATTTGCCCAATAGCTAAGTCCGTTAACTTCACTCGTAACCGGGTCCGGATTTCCTCCGGCAACGGCAGTAGAAATAGTTAAAACAATATCTCCCCCGGTAACGCTCAAAGAGGCAGCAAAAACAAATATTCCCCGGGGAAAAATAAAAAACCAGCATAACAAAATTGATATAATAAAAACTTTTTTCTTCATTATTGCTTACCCCTGAGGGTAAGAAAACACCTCCAATCACTGGTCAATAACTGTATAAGTAACTGTCTTAGTCTCACTGACCGGAGAAACAGTAGGAGCTGATGCCGTATAACCAAGGGTATTACCACTAACAAATTCATTATGCATTCCCGTAACCAAGTCTACTGCAGAAGCACTAATAAGTGTTTGATTCCCCTGACTAGTACCGTTACCACCAGCCACAGTAATATTCACAGCTAAGGTAATACCCGCCAAATAATCAGTATCTAATTGCCCGGTAACTTTTTTGTTAGTACCGGAGTTAGTGGTCCAATCAAGGGCACAGGTATTATCTGTAACATTGTTCAGTCCGCTTCCGGCCGTTGCGGTATTAATGGTCAGGGTAATATTACCTCCGGTAATAGCCAATTCATTGATTGCAACCACCATAATGGATACTTGATGATTATCATTATTAGCAGCCATTGCTATCCCGTTTATTTGAAACGCTATTCCTATTGTTATCAAGATAATTAGCAGTTTTTTCATTTTCATCCTCTTTTCGAATTATATTATTTTTTCTTTTTTTAGTCAAACATTTAATTTGTTTACTTTGTATTTTTTTTTAAATTTATTTTCTTTGAAAACTATTTTTTGAGAAAAAAACAATTTCAATAAAGAATAAATTTTAATTTTAAAGAAAGATTTTCCCAGAAAGGTAAACAGCAGTATTCAAATGTTTTTATATAGACAGCAACTATATAAAAAAATAAAGGGGGGATTTCTCCCCCCCCTTCCCCCTTGTAGTCTATATATTAATTATTGATCAAGGATTGTATAAGTAACAGTCTTTGCCTCACTAACTGGTGAAGCAGTAGGAGCTGATGCAGTATAACCTAAAGTATTGGCACTTACAAACTCATTATGCATATCACGAACTAAATCCGCTGCACTACCACTAGTAAGTGCTTGGTTCCCCTGACTAGCACCATTACCACCAGCCACAGTAACATTTACGGATAATGAGATACCTGCTGAATAATCAGTATCTAACTGCCCGGTAATCTTTTTGTTCGTCCCGGAGTTGGTCGTCCAGTCAAGTGCACAAGTATTGTCTGTAGCATTAGTCAATCCACTTCCGGCTGTTGCGGAATTAATGGTCAGGGTGATATCACCCCCGGTAATAGCCAGCTCATTTACCGCAACTATGGTAATGGTGACCAGATGATTATCATTGTTAGCGGCCATTGCTATCCCGCTTATTTGTAGTATAAGTCCAATTGCTATTAAGAGAATTGTTAATTTTTTCATTTTCCTACCTCCTTTAAATCATTTTATTTTTTTAATTTTTTGCTTTGTACTTTTTTAAATGGATTTTACTTAGAGACACGTCCTTGAGGAAAAAGAGGTTTCAACAAAGAATAACTTGTAGTTTTAAAGAAAGGTCTTCTTTAGAAAGGTAT
>JAGLHV010000086.1 GCA_023143305.1 bacterium
AAATAGGCCGGAAAGCCTTCATCTGCAGGCATTTCCTCCATTCTTCCGGAAAGCTCCCGTAATGCTTCCGCCCAACGGGAAGTAGAATCAGCCATTACTGCTACATGATAACCCATATCCCGATAATATTCAGCTAAGGTTATTCCGGTATAGATACTTGCTTCCCGTGCAGCTACCGGCATATTAGAGGTATTGGCAACAAATATAGTCCGTTTCAGAAGAGGTTTATTTGTGCGTGGATCTATCAACTTAGGGAAATTAATTAATACATCGGTCATTTCATTTCCTCTTTCGCCACAACCGATATAAATGATTACCTCAGCATCACACCATTTAGCTATTTGATGCTGGAGAGAAGTTTTACCCGTACCAAATCCACCAGGCATAGCAACAGCGCCGCCTTTAGCTATAGGAAAAAGAGTATCTATAATCCGTTGACCGGTAATCAAAGGAATAGATAGTCTTTTTCTTTGTATATACGGCCTGCCTTTTCTGACTGGCCAACGATGAAATAGTCTAAGAGGTATAGTTTCTTTATCTGTTTTCAAATGGGCGATAATATCATTAAGTGTATATTCTCCTTCATTAACAATATCTTCTATTTTGCCCTTTTTATCCGGTGGAACCATTATTTTATGTTCTATTAAATCGTTTTCCGGAACTATCCCGATTGTACTGCCGCCGGAAACAATGTCTCCTTTCTTTACTGTTGGTTTAAATTTCCACTTCTTTTCTCTATCTAAACTGGGAAGGTGAATTCCTTTTTGAATGTAATATTGATGAGACATGTTTTTCATCAATTCCAGCGGCCTTTGAATACCATCATAAATAGCACCTATCAAACCAGGTCCTAATTCTACCGAAAGAGGCATTCCCTGGCCATATACAGTTGCCCCGGGTTTAAGCCCGGTAGTATCTTCGTAGACCTGAACTACTGCTTTTTCCTTATGTAAATGAACGATTTCACCTACTAAATGCTCATCCCCTATTTCCACTAATTCCAGCATTTGAGCATCAGATACTTCCTTTAATTCTACTATAGGGCCAATAATCCGGCTCACCTTACCAATAATTTTATCCAAAATCTTTTTCCCCTTCCATTCATAATTTCCCGTCTTGCAGACTAGCGGACAAACGCCATTCCCCTACTCCTCTTGCAATCTTTTATCTGTTGTTTATGGACTATACTTTCAAACTCCCAAATTCAAATTTTCCGCCTTATCCACCAGTCTGTAAGGCGGATCTTTCTCTTTTAACTTTGTGCCTCTGTGCCTTGATGCCTTTGTGCCTGTATTTTACATAATTAATAACTTATAAATATCTGTTTGTCTTTTGCTTTTTGTCTTTATCCGTAATCTATGGACTATCTGTTGCTGGAGCAAAGCGACAGTCCGCTCCACCTGAGGCGGATAAAGCGGATTCCTCAGTGCCTGTCTTTTTCTTTTAACTGTCTTTTCTTTTATCTTTTAACCAATCTAACTAATAAAACAAATCTAAACCAACTAACCGTTTTTTAACCGTCTTTAAAAAGCTTCCGGGCAATAGTTGCTCTGATTGAATTATCTAACCGTTTCATTCGGGCTTGAAAAGTATTATCAAAGACAATTCTTTCATTTTGTGACTTAATAATTACCCCTAAATCATCAATCATTTCTTTAGTAGTTAAGTCTATTTTTACTTTAAATGAATATTTTTTATCCAATTCCGTTTCTACAGCGGAAATAAATTTTTTATCAACTATTTTCTTGTCCGCTTTATTAATTATAATTTTCACTTGATTTTCTTCCAGATTAAGAATCCCTTCAATAATAAATTGTTTTAACACTTCAGGATATCTTTTTGAGGTACTGAATATTTTCTTTTTTTTGTCTACACATTTTAAGACTTCATTAATGATTTCTTCTTTTGCTTCTAACTCAATCTTTTTTATCTGAAAGGTGATTTCAGATAAAATCTTTTTTTCTAATAATTTTGATTCCACCTGAGCTTTACTAATTATTTGTTTATAAATTTGTTCCGACTCTTTCTTCCCGTTGTTCAATCTTTGAAGAACTCTCTCTTTGGATTCGGATAAAATAGAATCTATTTCTTTTCGAGCTTCTTTTTCAATTTCAGAACAAATTAATTCCAAAGATTTATCCATTTTATGTTTTTTCTCCCCTAACTCTGCTTATTATATTTTTATTCCAACCGCAGATTTTACCAGTTCAGCTATTGATTTTCTTCCGGGAAGAGGACCTTCCCAATCAGGAATTTCAATAACCAACGGTAAATTTATTTCATAAATATATTTTTCTACCTCGGCTTTAATTTGCCCGGCAATTTTTTCAGTAATGATAATAATTCCAACTTCCGGAATCGCTGTAGCTATTTTAAAAGCTTCTTTTGATTCCGAAATAGTCTTTACAATCCTTCCTTCTACCCCTACTAATTTAAATCCCAGGACAGTATCTTCATCACCTATAACAAAAAATTTCATCTTTTTCCCCGTTACTTATTAACATAATGTCCAAAATGTTTGACATTTAGTTTCTAATTTTTCATTTATATTAAAATAAGTGCTTTTTATTTTGCGTGTCCGTACTTTATTTTGTCATTCCGCTTTGCCTGATCCGCCTGAGGCGGAGGATGATATGAAATCTATAATGTTCTTAAAATATCAATAGATTCCTGTTTTCACAGGAATGACAACAACAGTATTTTAGTATATTTTAATGTAATCTCGTACTTATTCATTTTTGACATTACTCTTATTCAATTGCAGTCTCTCTTTACAGTTTTCCTAAAATCATAATAGAAATAATTAAGCCGTAAATGGCAATTCCCTCTGCTAAACCCACAAAAATCAATGAACGGATAGCCAATTCCGGTTTTTCACTAATAGCGCCCATTGCGGCTGCTCCTACATAAGCAACAGCTATTCCAGCGCCTAAAGTTCCCATTCCTGTAGATATAGCTGCAGCTAAAAAACCCCAGCACATTACTTTCGGGTCAGTAGCAGGGGTTAATACTCCTCCACTGGTAGCGGCAGCAAGGACTTTAGTTACCATGAAACCTAAAATTATTACACTCAATCCACCTGTCCAATACAACAATTTGTTTACTTTCTTTCTGAATTTGACAATTACTTCTTTTTTTTCCGACATTCTCCACCTCCGATTTTATTTTTATTTTCCAATGGGTATATATTTCTTCCCTTTTCCCTCAAAAAATTTAGAGAAAAACTCGTAATATTCCAGGCGAACACACTGAATGGTAACAACTAATCCTTCTAAAAGAATAATAAAAATATTTCCTAGAATAAGCACACCTACAGATAAAAAAGCCCCTCCTGTTTTTTCTTTTAAGATGTTTGCTAATGAAAAAACAGCAATAAATAAACCCGCATGAGCTAAAGCAAAAGCACCGATACGGACAAAAGATATTGTATTGGCTAAATAACCGACGAATATTTCAACAATTTCTACCATTATTTCCATCAGATAATTAGCTATACCTCCCGGGAAAAAATCCATTTCCTTTTTTAAAAATTTTAAAATTGGCCCTCTTAAAAAAAGCAACATCAACGGAATGCCGATTACCCCCATAATCATCCACGAATTTAAGGCAACTGAAGGCATTATAAGTTTTTTAGAAATGATTCCTATTCCTCCCCAATAAATAATTCCTCCCATTAGCCCTGATTTACCGAATAAACCTTCTTTAAAATTTTGATGAGATAAGTTATTAATAATATTAATAACAATTCCGCTACTGATTAATATTATACCAAAAATTACGGTTAATTTCAAAAAACTCATAATATTATGTATCGGCCGCATCCAGAGCGGATTGATTATTTCAAATCCAAAAAAACTCCCAAACAAAAATCCAAAAAGAATAGATGTTCCCCCTCCATAAGTAATAAGTGCCGCCGTCTTGGCAATAGATTCTTTTTTGTTTTTAAGTAAAAGAATACCGAGCAAAAAAAGCACCAGTCCGTGACCGATATCTCCGAACATTGCACCGAACATCAGCAAAAAAGTTATAGCTACCAATAATGTGGGATCCAGCGTTCCGTATTCCGGAAGACCGTAATTATTAATAAGCAACTCAAAGGGTTTAAGCAAGGAAGGACTAAATAATTTAACCGGAACCTGCACCTTTCCTTCTTTTACTGCTTTTATTTTGTTAACCGGGATTTCTTCAATGTAGCAACGGTCATTGGTTAATTTACGGACAATTTTTATTAATTTATCCTTTTCATCAAAAGGTATCCACCCGGAAACCAAATAAGTATGTTGTGTTTTCTTAAAATAATTTTTAGCTTTAACCGTTAATTGATTCATTGCTATATTTTTTGATAAATTTATCAACGGAAAAGAGTATTTTTCTTTTAAAGCGTTGATTTTTTTTTCTGTTTTTTCCAGTGCTGTTTTTTTTTGCTCTAAATCATCTTTTATCTTTTTTTGAATATCACCGGAAATACCGGATATTTCTTCGGGTTTTTCCACTTTTTCAAAAGGAGTAATTTGAATAATTTTCTCCAGAATCGCTTTGTTGTTTTTAAGAACCGCAATAAAAACTAAAATTTTATTTTTCTCACTACGGAAAGGAATAATTAAATTAGGTATTGATTCCAGTTCGTTTTTTATTTTGGAAAAATCTTTGTTTTCTACCCATCCGGTAAGAATATTTAAAAAAGAATATTTTCTTGTCGCAGAAATCCTTAATATATCCAGGGGTAAAGGTATTAATTGTTTATAAATTTCCTGATGTTTTATTGTTTTTAGTTTTTCGTCTTCCTGTTTCACAAATAGAGGATTTAGTTTTAGTTCTATTTCTTCAATAATTTTTTGTGCTTCCATATCATCAAATGGTTTTATTTCTTCTTCATGGATTTTTGTTTTATCTTCGTCTATTCCCATTTTTTTTATAATTTCTTTTATTCTTTTAGCCAAAGGATTATGCCGTTCATTAATCACTTCTGTATTTACTGTATTTAAATTCCCTGTCCAATCCTGCAAAGAATTGATTTTCAACAAATGTAATAGCTTTAGATTAATAATTTCTTTAGTAATTATATCTATATCCTTGTTCATGACAACAATATTTATTTGTTCCATTTTGGCTGATTTTAGCATTTAAGTTTCCCCTGAATTTCGGTTGGTGTTATTTTGTATATTTTACTGTAAAGCAAAGAAACTATGTTTTTCAATTCCGCTTGTTTTAAAATCAAATAAGCAAGGATAGTTCCTATACTAAAAGGATATTTTCCCAAAGAATGTTTTGCTTCTTTTATCAATGCTTCCCATAAAATTTTTTCCATCAAGAATACAGATGATTTATCTTTCGTCTCTTTTGTAAATACATTTAATTTTTCATACGGTTTTACAGCAAAAAATTGCAACATGCTTTTTATATCACCGGTAAAAGGTTTTAAAGATTTTAATTGACCGGTTTTGTATCCGTGAGGAATTATATAATCAGTTAATTCTTTTACTGAAGAAGAAACAGAATAATAATATTGTTTAAAGCGAACAATTGCAAGAAGATTCTCTATATCTATTTCTATCCCCACTAATTTTAAGGATATACGGCGGTCCGAAGAAGCAAGTAAATTGATGTTTTTATATAAACGCTGATAATAATCTATATCCAGAGCTGTTTCCAGATAAAAAAGACTTTTTTTCTCTTTAAATTGCTCCAGTGCTTTTAATAGCACATCCTGATATGGGGTTTTATTCAATAATAAAATTAGTTCTTCTATGCTTTCCGCCTCAAGAATTTTTGTTACCGGAATAGAATAACAAATCTTTTCTTTAAAAATGTATTTTTCCTCATCAACTTCTTTTCGATACCAGCACCGGATAACATTTTTAAGATTTTCAATTTCCAGTTTATTAAGCATTAAAAAAACTAATTGATAAGACGCTCCCCGTAAATTTCGTAGTAATTTAAAATAGGTTTGTATATGATTTTTAAACAATTCAAATTCAATCATTCCCAAATCAGAAGTGGAACTATACATAGAAAAAATATCAGCATAATTACTTTCTCTTAAAATATCCCAAAATTCATCTACATCTTTGCTATGGATAAGAGTATCTATGGTTTCGGCCGAAAGCATAGAACCTAACATTGCCCGTACCTTCGCATTAATAAAAGCATATTTACCTATTGAATTCATTGTTTTATACTACCCTTTTGTATATTTTGTGCCATCTGCGTTCTCTTAAGATTCTACTTTAACTATTTTTTCA
>JAGLHV010000087.1 GCA_023143305.1 bacterium
TTGAATTTAATCTGTGTGGGGTTAATTTTAGCGAAAAAACCTACTGTTAGTGTCACTCCCCGTAAAATAGAGATAAAAATTGCTGCAGGGGAGAAAATAGAAGGGAGTTACTTTGTTCTTAATCAGAAAAAGGAAACTACAAAAGTTAGTATAAAATCAAGATACTGGTTTCTCTCTGATGAAAACAAAGAAATTAAGATTGCTGATTGGTTACAATTTGTTCCTTCGGAGTTTAAGCTTAAACCGGGGGAGAAAAAAGAAATAAAATTTAAGATTTCTATTCCGCAAAAAGCTAAGGGTTTATTAATGGCTATGAATAGTTTTTCTCCTGAAAGCCCGGAAGAAAGTATGATTAATGTGGTGATTAGTGTTCCTTTATATGTTATAATTAGAGGGACTGAAATTGTTAAAGCGAAAATTAGTAAAGTAATTATAAAAAAGTCTAAAATAAAAGAAAAAAAGAAAGCAGAAGAAGGGTTGTGGATTGCGGCGGAGATTGAAAATAAAGGAAATATTCATCTACGCCCCCAGTGTGAAGCGGTTATTATAGATAAAAAAGGTAAAGAGATTAAAAGAATAAGACTTCGATGTAATCGTCCGGTTTTTCCTAAACGAACGGAATTTTATCATGGGAGCTGGAAAAAAGCGGATTTAAAAAAGGGTAAATATAAAATGCGTATGTTTGTTGATTATGGTAATCCGGAGGATATTCTTGAGAAAATGATCTCTTTTAAAATGAATAGAAAAGGAAAGATTATAATTTATTAAAGGAAGTTAACAAAGACAGTTAGAAAACAGTTTGATTGGTTAAATTGGTTTCAATTGGGTAAAAAATAAAAGATAAAAGACAGTTAAAGATAGTTCACAGATGACAGACAAAGGCAAAGGAAAAGACAAAAGATATAAAGACAGTTGAATTGGTTTAAATTGGTTAAAAGAAAAAGGTACATAGGCGCACAAAGGGAAAAGAAAAAGACGGTTAAAAGGCAGTTTAAATTGGCGGGTAAAATAAAAGGAGAAGGAAATGTTTAAACGCAGCAGGAAAAAAGTATCGATAATTTTGTGTTTAGCAATGGGATTAAACATTATGTGTTTTTCTTGTTCTATGCTAATAGCTGCTACATTACAAACTATAAGTTCTGTTGCTTTGGTTTCCTTGATTCCTGAAGCGATGATAATGTTTGAGATTCCTTCGGAAGTTAATATAGTGGGAAGTAAGATTTATGTGGAAGCGGAAATTATGACGGAAATTACAATGGAGAAGGTATCTTTATATTATAAAAAGGTTTCCGAACCGGAGACAAGCTATAGGGCAATTACCCGTGAGTTTACTCCTTCCCTTTCTACTTATGAATTTAAAGATTATATTCCGGGAGATGTAGTAACTACAGATGGGGTAAACTGTTATATAGAGGTTGTTTATAGCGATGGGGGTGTTAGTACTAAAAGTGCGGCGCAGATTATAGCTGTAAATCCCAGTGTTACTAAGATTATCGGTCCTGAGGGGGGCACTATTGTTTTAGTAGATGGAAATCCTGAAGACGGAGAGGTGTGTCTTGAAATACCTGCAGGTGCGTTGGAAAGTGAAATAGAGATAACCTTTAGCCAGAAAGACCCGGCTGATGTTCCTGCGGGATTTGGTGTGGCCGGCAGTGTTAATCCGTTAGCAGTATATGAAATTTTACCGGAAAATATTGAGTTTAATTTACCCTATAAGTTAACTTTACTTTATTTTGATCTTAGCGGTGAAGTCAAAGAGGATGGGACACCTATTACCGAAGGGGAATTAAAAATTTTATGGTGGGATGGGTTTGAGTGGAGGTTAGTAGGAGGAACAGTGAATAGTGATTTAAATACAGTAACTACTTCTTTGGACCATAATACTTTATTTGCCGTCTTTCCGGCGTTAATTAATGAGCTTACTCATTGTCCCCGGCAAAGAATTATTACGCCCGCCAGTCAGGATGGCATAAATGATTATGCTTCTTTTGACGGGTTAACCGATACGGATAATGTTTCCATTAAAATTTATGATGTTACAGGTAGAAAAGTAAGAACTATAGAGATAGCTCCTTATCAATGGGATGGACGCAATGACGATAGTGATATAGTAGAGAGTGGTGTTTATATATATCAATATGAATACAATGGGAAAAAAGTAAGCGGAGTAATAGTCGTAGCGAAGTAAAAAAGACGGGTAAAAGACAGTTAAAAGACGGTTGAATTGGTTTTATTGGTTGGATTGGTTAAAGGATAAAAGATAACAGCGAAGTTAAAAACAAAGAAAAAGACAAAAGAATAGATTCCTGCTTTCGCAGGAATGACTTGCCCAATAAAACTAGCGGGCAGGCAAAATAATAAAGACGGTTGGAAAAGACGGTTAAGAACAGTTGAAGGTGTCAGGGGGGGGAGTAAAATTCGTAGTCAATGGGAAGTGAATAATCAGATGGATAGGAGAATATTTAATAAAGTTAATTTAGCTGTTTTGGTTATTATGTTTTATATGTTATTGGTTTCTTTATCTGAAGCGGCTTTTAAAGATAGCGGTTGGGGAACAAGGTCGGCAGGGATGGGAGGAGCATTTACCGCAATAAGCGATGATGCCTCTGCTCCTTTGTGGAATGCTGCCGGGATTGCCCAAATCAAACGCTGTGAAGCAAATTTTATGTATGCCCGCTTATTTACCGGGTTGAACTTGTATGCAGGGGAGGAAAAGGTTGATTTAGGTTTAAATTATGGTGCTTTTGTTTTCCCTTTAAATAAAATAGGTAGTTTTGGAATGACCTGGGCTAATTTTGTTACTACGGAATTATATGAAGAAAATACCTTTACCTTTTCTTATGCAAAGAAGGTCAATGATTTTCTTCCCCAGTTGATTCCGGCATTTTTTTTAGGGGTTAATCTGAAATATTTAAATCATTCTTATACAACGGATGACCGGACAAGGGAAGACCCTGTTTTTATCGACGGCCATTCTAAAGGTAATTTTACCGGGGATGTGGGGGTATTAATAAAAGCTAACGGCAAAAAAGAGAAAGGTTTGTCTATTGGATTGATGGCTAAGAATATTACCGAACCGGATGTAGGATTGAAGACGGAAGATAAGGTGCCTTTGGAAGGAAGGTTAGGATTGGCTTATTATTTTGGAGATTGTAATTTTTTAAATGTTTTAGCGGTGGAAAATATTGTTTCTGCGGTAGATGTTAGTTATAGGGATGAAGAGTTGATTGTTTATCTGGGTTGGGAAAGTTGGTTTGCCCGCAGGACATGGGGATTTAGAATCGGGGGAAATAATCGTGAGGTTACTTCCGGGTTTAGTTTTAATAATGAAACAATGGGAAAATTCGGGTTACAGTTTGATTATGCTTTCATCTGGCCGTTAGAAATAGAAGACACAAGTGGCTCACATCGTGCATCTTTAACCATCCGTTTTGGAGAATCACCGCAGGAAATAGAAACAGTGGCAATTAAGGAAGAGGAAAGAGCACGAAAGAAAGAGGAAGAGGAAGAAGAAAAACGAAGATTGCAGGAGTTAGCCGAGGGAGCAAAGGAAGATGCTCAGCGGGCAAAACGGGAAGCAAGAAGAGCCCGAATGGAGGCAACAAAAGCAAAGGCATTAGCTTCTCAGCGACAGGCACTTTTAGATGCTATTCGTAAAACGAAAAAGTTAGAAATAAGAAAAGAGAAAAAGAAAATAATTATTACGGTAAAAGCTCATTTTAAATCGGGAAATGCAAAAATCAGCATATTGGATAAACCATCTTTAAATCAGGTGGTAGAAATTTTAAATAAATGTCCCCTTTATAAAGTAAGGATAGAGGGCCATACGGATTCAATCGGAAGGGCAGAGAATAATTTAAACCTTTCCCAAAAGAGAGCGAAAAGCGTATTTAATTATTTAGTAAAAAAGGGTATTAACAGAGGGCGGTTAAGTTGTTTGGGTTTTGGAGAAACAAAACCCGTAAGTTCTAATAAAACTAAGGTGGGACGGACTGAAAACAGACGTGTGGAATTTGTAATTTTGACTGATTAAGAAAGAGGATGGTTCTATTTTTTAAATTTTAAAAAAATAAAACCGTTCCTTTTTTTTTGTTTTTTTTGCTTGATTTTATTTTTTTTTTATATTACAATAAATCTTGTAGTGTTTGGAATTTGAAGTATAAAAAGAGCCGGTAAAATGTTTAAATTAGTTAAAAAAAGAAAAAATTTATTTTTTAAGTTGAGGATGATAGGTGTAGTTATTATCCTGGTGGGTGTTTTAGTTTCTGTACATACCTGGGCCTATGTGAATACATTATTTCTACCCAATGTTGTTTCTTTTCCTAAAATAATTAATAATTTTAATAGTTTTTCTAATAGATGCAGATTAATGTCTTTTGTTTTTTTTAAAAAACAGGTAATTAATCGGGATTTTAAACAGGAAGATATTACTAATATAATCCTTGCTTCGAAGATAAATAAAGGAATTATTTCTCATTTGAAAATTAAAGATAAGTTGCTTCGCTCCCATCTGTTGAAGTTCTCTTTTGCCTCAGTAAGGTCTCTTTCCTTTAAAGAAGAAGCATATAATATTCACACTGTTCCCTGGCTACCTAATTTAAAAGGGGTTTCGGCAGTAGGTGGTGCTAGTTAAACTTCAGGAAAAAAGAAAGATGATGAGTTTGACCTAAATTGCCATGAGGTACCCAGGCATAATCTAAATGGTATTTTCTCCAATTAAGGCCCAGTCCAAGAGATAATCCGGATAATTCATTAGATTCAGAGAGGGGATTAATTTTATATCCTCCGCGAAGGATAAGTAAATTACTTAAGATTTGTTCTCCGCCCAGGTGGTAACTGGGTTGGTTTATTTCCAACGGGAAATGAATGTCTATGGAAAACAAGGAATTATGAGCCGTTTTATAGGCGATACCGCCTTTAATGTTCAATGGCAGGGAATCTTCTTCTTTGACAAATTTAATTTTACCGATGATATTTTGTGCAACTAAACCAAAAGAGAGGTTATCGGAAGAAAGATATTTCATTCCTAAATCAAAACTATAAGTAGAAGCATTTTCTGCTTCAATTGTTTGTTTGATATATTTAATGTTATAACCCAAAAGAAATTTTTTTATTCTTCCCCCGTAAGAAAAAATAAAAGCAAGGTCTAAAGCATCAAAGGTTTTTCCTGTTTCTACGAGGTTATCATTGGAATCGATTTGGGTTTTGGGGATAGCATCCATACCCAAATAAGCTACGCTAAGCCCGATTGTTCCATAATGAAAATGGTTATCCTTTATAGGTTGGATATAACTGGAGTAGTTATATCCAATTTCTTCGAGCCATTGAATATAGGTAGTAGTTGTTTGCCGGGTTGTAATTTCACTTAATCCGGCAGGGTTCCAATAGCAGGAATTAGCATCGTTGGCTACAGCAACAAAAGCTTCACCCATAGCGATAGGGCGGGCACCTATACCGATTTTTAAGAATTGAGCTCCTGTAGTGCCTATATTAGAGGTAAAACAAATTCCGCAGAACAAACAGAAATAATTTATTAGTAATAATAAAATAATTTTCATTTTATAACTCCTATTTTACCTGTTTTCTTATCTCCTTGATTATTAGTAATTAAATAAATATATATTCCACTGGCCAGTTTCTTTCCGTTATTATTTGTCACCGGCCATTGGTATTTTCCGTCACTATCCGTTTCCTGTCCTTTAAAGACCATTTCTCCTGCAAGATTGAAAATTCTTATCGTTGCTTCCTGTGTTAAATTACTAAAAATTATTTTAGTATGATGACTGAAAGAATTAGGTTTATAGGGATTAGGATAAACCCATACTTGATTTAATTTTTGGGCATGGAGAATTGCCGGAAATATCCGGTATAATGTGCTATTTTGCCAATCAGGATTTTCAATTTCACAAGAAACGTTCTTAAACACTTTATCTACTTTTTGAAAACCGGAAACCATTTCCCATGATTTTTTGATTTCATTTAATTGAAAAATTCTTAAATTGTTTTCTTGAGAATAAAGAGGGGAAGAAGAGTAACTTATTTGATAAGGAATAGTTAGATTAATTCTTCCTGCTAAATCCGAAGAAGTTTTGATTTCTCTGATAGTAGATAGAAGTTCATCTGATTGGTCGTTCAGAGAGGAAAACTCTTCCCCTTCTTGATTGGGTAATTCGGAAGTGTTAGGTTTAAAAATATCCAATGTTTTTTCATTATTGCTTGTTCCCTGAGGAATAACGACTTT
>JAGLHV010000088.1 GCA_023143305.1 bacterium
TTCTGCATAAATAGCCAAATCAGTTATACCGGAAAGAGGATTTATATCCACTGTGCTCAGGAGATGAGGAATAATCACCGGACATTGAGAAGCAATGCTTTCTAAAGCAGCGGAAGACCCCGCAACTACCGTTGCTTTTGATAATGGTAAAAGCCTGGTCAAAGAAGTATCTACGAATTTAAAAATATCTTTATTCATTTTTATATTTAAAGATTTAACTAATTTAAAAACATTAAGCAAAGGGTGACTCTTAACCAGTATTTGATAATTTGGTTTATCTCTAAATGCTTGATAGGCATAGAGTAAAACCTCTTTAGATTCTTTGGGATCAATAGATAAAGCAATTATTATTCTATTTTTTCTCTCTTTCCAAACTACTCTATGTTTTAATAAATATCTATAATGTTGAAATCTAATATTACCCAACACAAAAACTCTTTTTTTATCCCAACCCATATCTTTAAAAAATTTAGCAGGAATATGTCCTACACAGGCCAAATAATCAGGTTTTGGCATTGTTTGAATATCCCCCCCTTCTTTTAATTCTTCTTTATAACTAAAATAATTTAAAAGCAATAAGGGAACGTGAGTGTGTTGAATACCTATTATTTTCGAATTTTTTCTTTTATGACCGGCAATATTCAACGCTTTTTCCCAGGCATGATTCTCAGCTAAATAAGTAATTGCTATATCTTTTTTCAACTGATGAAAGAGTCTATTAAAAATACGGTAATAAATAAGCCCTTCAATTAAAACCCAACCACTGAAAGAATCATACCAATTTTTTCTAAAAATCATCCAAATATTAATATTTCCCAGGTATTTAAATTTCATGGAAACATAAGATAATTTTAAAAAAAATTTTATTGACAAATAAGTATATTGCAAAAGAACAATAAAAAAATCTACTATTCTTAAAAATTCTTCACAAAAAAAAAGAGAATTACCCCATTTATTTACTTTCCGGCCCAAATCAACACTTTCTACCCATTTAAAACCGCCCAGCGGAACTACCATTGCTAACCAAACAAATTGGTTTTTATATTTATACTCCATGGCTTTTTGTAATGGTTCATAGTATTTATTAATAAATTTTTTATTTTCAACGTCTTTTTTATTTACAAGAGGAAAATAGCTTAGCAAAAGGTATTTGCTGTTTCTCAATATTTTTTTGCGGCTATTTAATCCCGACATATATAATTTTAAAAAAACAACCCTTGCAAAAGTACGCAAAAAATATCCCCAGGCTTTTACAAAATTACTAAGAAAAAAAACAATCTCTGATTTTTTTTTATTTATTCTTAAATCATTACAGGTAACTCCTTTTTTTTTAAGGTTATTTATTATCGAACAAGTTAATTGCGAATCGTTAATGTTCAACCAAACCTCATTACAGTAATATCTCTGCCGAACATCTAAAACAGTTAGTAATTTAACCAACTTATGATAACTGTTTGTTTTCAATGTATTCTTCTCTGCAATTAATGAAAACCACCATACAGAAAACGATTCAAAGGGACATTTAAAATAATCCTTTAAATTTCTATTTTTAGATATGAATAAATTGCCGAATTCGTAAATAAATTTAATATAATTGTCTTTTTCAGAAAATGCTCTTTCATTAAAATAATGAAGGAAAGGAACTTTTATAATTTCTTTCTTCCCTTGCATAATTTCAATCTCATGAACGGTTGAAGAAATATAATCTTCATTGGTGGTCAAAGGACAAATAAATATTTTTTTATTTTCTCCAAACTTTTTAACATATTCTTTAGATCCTAAAACATTATCAAATATATACAGAATATTTTCCGGCACTTTTTCCCCTTATTAATTTTTTTTTAATCCTTTTAAAAGATTATCAACCGATTCGTTTTCCATTTGAATTCTTGTTTCTCTGGCATAAGTTCCCATATGGGCAGTTAATATTATATTGTCCATGTCTTTTAAAGGCCCGTTATAAGGCTCTTCTTCAAAAACATCTAAAGCCGCTCCCCTAATACTCTTATTCTCTAAAACCCCCTTTAATGCTCCTTCATCAACTATTCCTCCCCTGGCAGTATTTATTAATAAGGCATCTTTTTTCATAAGATTAAATTCCTTCATTCCTATAAAATTTTGCACTTTCGGAGAAAAAGGAATATGTATGGAAATAATATCGGCCTGTGATAAAAGTTGATTTAGAGGAACTATTTTGATTTTAAATTTCCGCACAAATGAAACATCGGGTTTTAATTCATATGCTATGACCTTAACATTAAACGGTTGAACCAGTTCTACTACTCTTTTACCTATCTTTCCCAACCCTATAATACCCAGGGTTTTTTTATAGAGTAATTCTCCCATAAGTTTGGCCCATTTTCCATTTCTGATATTTCGATTGCTTTCTGTTATCCGACGGCACAATGAAATAATTAATCCCAAGGTCAATTCCGCCACCGATTCGACAGGAACATCGGGAGTGGAAAAAACTTTTATCCCCATCTTTTTTGCCGCTTCCAAATCAACATTGTCTAACCCTGCCCCGCAACGGGAAATTACTTTTAAGTTATTTGCTTTTTCTAAGACTTCCATTGTTAAAGGTTCTGTCCCGGCAATTAAACCCGTTACCCCTTTCAGTAAGTCAATACTCTCTTGCGGTTTAAGTTGCCGTTTATACGGATTTAATGTGATATCCAATCCTGTTTTTTTTAATTTTTCTAAAGAATCTCCGGTAAATTTACCAAAAGAACTGGTAGAAATCAAAACCTTCATTTAATCCCCCCCACTAACACTAAATGTTTCTCCTGTAATAAAATCTCCTGATTCCGAAGCTAAAAACAAAGCCATCCGGGAAACATCCATCGGTTCTCCCGGCCTTTTTAAAGGAATAAGTTTTATTCTGGCTTCAATATTCGGTCTTTTAAATTTTTTATGAAATGGGGTATCTATAAATCCACCCCTTATCGTATTAACCAAAATATTATAGGGCGCTCCTGCCCTGGATAACCCAATAGTAACGGATTCCAACGCACCTTTTGCTGCCCCATAATGTAAAGAATTGGTCGACCCCCCATATTTAGCTGCAATTGAACTGATATTTATTATTTTTCCGCCTTTATTCTTTTTCATATGAATAAAAGCCTGCCGGGCTAAAAAAAAGGGAGCTTCAACATTTAAAGAAAACGTTTCTTTCCATGATTTTTCATCCAGATTTAAAAAATGTTTATTACCGATTATTCCTCCAGCATTGTTAATAAGTATATCTATCCCTTTAAAAACACTAATGAAAGAACCTACCAACTTTGCTCTTTCTTTCGCTTTTAATAAATCAGCTTTAAAAATTTCCGCCTCTCCGCCTTTGGCTTTTATCATTTTACGCAACTTTTTTGCTCTCTCGTATCCCCGACAATAATGAATCCCAACCGTTGCTCCATAGGAAGAAAATAACTCCGCCATACATGCCCCTATTCCGGAACTTGCTCCGGTAATAAGAACTTTTTTATTTTTTATTTTTTCAAACATAAAATTATCCTTTCGCTATTTTTAATTTTATTTATTATGAGAAATTTCTTCCTCGGTAAAACCGTTTTTACGCAGCCAATACTCTACCTGAGGAATCTGCCAGTCATAATCCACATCACATCCACCCCATTGTTTTAGCGGATATATTTTTTGCCCCATCCATTTCTGAGGCAACAGCCCTTTTTCCATATTCTCAAGACAGGCAGGTCTTACTATTGAAACTCCCATATCAGCAAACCAAACATCTCCCTGTGAATCTCTATCGCAATTCAATTTTTGCGGATTACCGAAGGTTTCAAAAGGGACAAAAGGATGTAATAAATTATCTTTCCCAATCTTCCTTGCTCGTAACGGACTCCACATATTATAACGGGAAACCGTTACGGCAGAATCAAAAGATGGATTAGCTCGTAAAACCTCTATCCCTTTATCAATAGTTTCGGCTAAAACATTTACAGCATTACACAATAATAAAACCACTATTTCAACATTTTTGTTAATATGAGAAACTATATGCTTATATCCGTGTACAAAAACATTTTCGCCTAAAGCTTCATCTGTGCATAATTCGCCGGGACGATGAATAATTTTTGCTCCGAAGCTGAGGGCAATGTTTTTTAACTTTTCAGAATCCGTAGTTAAAAAAACCTCATCAACATATTTTGAATTTTTTGCCGCAAGTAAAGGATAAGCCATCAGCGGCCTTCCAAGAACCGGATATGTATTTTTCCCCGGAAATCCTTTACTACCCTCCCTACCCATCAGAATCGCAGGAATCATTTTTCCTCCTCCATCGATTTTCTAATTTCGCTGTCTCTTAGAAAACAACCGTTACATCCTTCAACTAAATGAGAATCTCCATTTTTATGGAGCTCTCTGACCTTGTTTAGTCTTTCAGCTTTCCATGCATCCTTGATCGAAACGCTCTCAATATTTCCTAAACTTAACAGGGCACGGTCATCATGATTACAGGGAATAATAGTACCATCCCACCATACACACATCCGTTGCCATAATTGTGGACATGCCCAGGAATAAACAATGTCCTCTTTATGTTCTTTCATTTCCTTATAATCCAGATAAGCAACTTCATCTGCACCTTTCGCCAACCAGAAATTTTTATATTCTTTCAAATGATTTATCAATTCCGGGACTAAAACAGTCTGAACTCTTACTTTAGGATAATCTATACCCATCTTCTTTCTCAACTGTATTAGTCTCTCTACATTTTTAACTACTTTATTAAAATCAGACCCCACACGATATTTTTCATACACATCCTTTGTGTATCCCTCAAAAGATATGGTAATTCTATCAAGTTTTGCATCAATTAATTTTAAAGCTTTTTCCTCATTTAATTTTAGTCCGTGAGTATTAAAATAAACATCTATAAGCCCCTTATCTTTAGCATACTTAACAAATTTATGAATCTCCGGGTGAAGAAGCGGTTCCCCCCTGAAATTAAACTTCACTCCGTAAAGTCCGTTGTCAGCCCCTTCATCAATAATCTTTTTCACCAGATCAAATTTTATAAAACCACCCTTTATCCGTTCTCTATTATAGCAAAAAGAACATCTTAAATTGCAAGTGCTTGTAGACTCAATATCTATAAACAAAGGAAAGTCCGGTACAGTAAATTTTTCCGGACATTTGAGCCATTTTAAGCGATATTCCTTAAATCTCTCATCCTTATTTTCAAATATATTTTTACCGCCCAACACATGAAAATTTGTATTTACTCCTATTTTAATCATAAATCTTCCTCTTTTTTTTAATTTTTAAAAACCAATTATTCCGGAGGTATTTCATTATATTTTTTACGTATCTTTATTCTCTGCTCTCCCTTCATTGGGTGTCTTTACTTTATACTGAAGGTTATAATATTCAGCATAATGTTCTTTATTAGCCAATAATTCACTTTGCGTTCCAATCTCAACAATTTCTCCCTTTTCAATCACAACAATTTTATTGGCTTTTTCCAATGTAGAAAAACGATGAGCAACAATAATAACCGTACAATCTCCACGTATTTTCTCAATAGCGTTTTGAATATGATGTTCCGACTGAACATCTAATGCACTCATCGCTTCATCCAGAATGAGTATTTCCGGTTTCTTAATTAACGCCCGTGCCAAAGCTATTCGCTGTCTCTGCCCCCCGGAAAGGAGAACACCACGATCGCCTACTATTGTATTGTACTCACGGGGTAAGTCCATGATATATTCATGAATATAGGCTTCTTTCGCAGCCTTTACGATTTCATCTTCCGAGGCATCCGTTTTTCCGTAAATAATATTATTCTTTATAGTATCATGAAAAAGAAAATTATCCTGCAAAACCAGTCCGATTTTGGAACGCCATGACTCTATAGCCAGGTCTTTTAGATTTATACCATCCACAGTAATTATTCCCCTGGTCGGGTCATAAAAACGAAACAGTAGTTCGATCAAAGTAGATTTACCGCCTCCCGAAGCCCCTACCAAAGCCACTACTTCGCCATTTTTGATTTCAAAAGAAACATCCTTTAGAGCAACCACTTCCTTCCCCTTGTAACTGAAATAGACCTCCTTGAAAGAAATACCATCATGAAAACTATCAATTGTCTTCTCTCCGTTGATGATATAAGGTTTATTGTCCCGGGATATCAAATCACTGGTTTTTTCTAACGGGACAATAGTC
>JAGLHV010000089.1 GCA_023143305.1 bacterium
TTTAAGCTTAAACCGGGAGAGAGTGTGCCTCCGTTACGCTTTGATATTCTGGAAGAAATTGAGAAAAGAATTCCCGGATTTCCTATTGTATTACACGGAGCGTCATCAGTACTTCCGGAATATATAGAAATGATTAATAAATTCGGGGGAAAGATGGAAAATGCCGTGGGTGTCCCGAAAGAGCAGTTGAGAAAAGCAACAAAAAGTGCTGTTTGTAAAATAAATATTGATTCGGATGGCCGGTTAGCTATGACAGCTACTATCCGCCGGGTTTTTGCGGAAAAGCCGGGAGAATTTGACCCGCGCAAATATTTAGGACCTGCCCGGGAAGAATTAATCAAAATGTATAGACATAAGAACGAAAATGTTCTGGGTAGTTCCGGAAAAGCATAAAGAGATAAAGAAGGCTAAAAAGAGGAAAGATTTTCATATATTTCCAGGAACTCCTGAAAGTCCAGACTATTTCTGATTCCATCAAAGTCTTTGTCTTTTTCTATTTTTTCTTTCCAGACATCCGGGGCCGTAGGGATATATTTTTTTAAGTTTTCCATGGCTCCGTAGACATCTTCAAGGAGAGCACTCATACAAGCTGTATTGTAGTAAGTTATGGGGAGTTTTTCATGTTGAGCACAAAAAAAGTAATCATAAGCTTTCTGGTAGTTTTCCTTTCTATAAAAAGACATTCCGATGTTGTTTAATAATTTACAGATTTTTAAAATAATGGTATTATAAAAATTATCCCAGGAATAGATTTGAACCAGGGGGATTCTTTCCTTAAAATCCGTGGGTTGAAAAACTTTAATCAGAGAAAGCATTACAAAATTATGCGGCGGGAATAAATAAGAGGAGAAATCTTCAATGGCTACCGGCTGATTAAGAGCTTTTTCATAGTTGTTAAGGGGGAAATCAATTACTGCAATTTTTTTATCTACTATTTGCGAGGATAAAAATAAATTACAGGTGTTTTTCTTTGAGTCTGTTTCAAATATCCATTCTAAAGGAAAAGAGGATAGATTTTGTGGAAAAAATCGATTTAGTACATTTAATTTGATATCGGAATATTCTAAATTTGCAGGGATATCCGATGGATTTATTTTCGTTTCCTGATTTGTATCGACAACTATTTTAAAGAAGTTTAATTGTAATTTGTCCAGGGAGATAGGATTTTCATTTTTTTCAACAATTTTAATCAGATAGTAAATAGAGTCCCCTTTACAACCAAGAGGGCAAACAAGATAACTGTTTACTGAATTATCGTCTGTTACCTCTGCAAGAGATAAGCAGGGAGACAGAATAAAAAAAAGGGAAATAATTAATAGTTTCTTATACATAGATATTTTAAAAAGACTGAATAAAAAAAGATAATTTTTTGAATTTTCGTAAATATTATAACTTTTAGTTGTTTAAAGGTCAATATAAATCTTTATTACTATCGGTTGCGAATAAGAGACTAAAAGCACATCATCAAATTAGCAATTTGTGTTCATATTTATAAAAGGAGAAGTGTTTATAAAAAAGGCAGAGAGAAAAGAATAAATTCACAAAAATAAGCTTTTTTGGAGTGCATTGACCATGGCAAGACATGCATCATCGTGGAAGAGGTACTCCATCTTTTTAAAAAACTAATTTATGCTAAAATGTACTAAATCGGGCAAAACATATTTTGCCTTTCGTTTTTTAAAAACAATAAATCTTGACGAAAAAGTAAAAGTGTAGTAAGATAAAAAACCAAATAAAAAAAAATTTGGAGGGTATCTTTTAGATAATAAAAAAAAGGGGAAGGAGAAAAAATGCTAAAAAATATTAGAAGTGCTGTTAAAAGGCAATTTTTTACAGGAATAGCTTTGCTTTTACCGTTAGGATTGACTTTGTATGTGGGCTGGATTCTTTTTAATTTAGTAGGGAAGGTTTTTCTTCCTTTTGTAGAAAAAAATTCTTTTCTTTCCTCTTATGATTTGCCACCCTTGTGTAGTAAGGGAATAAGTTTTGCCATCACTTTAGTAATTATTTGGATTATCGGAGTAATCGGGGCCAACATTGTTGGACGGAAATTTCTGCAGTTGCTGGAAGTCTTAATTGTTAAGGTTCCCCTATTGGACAGCATTTATCAGGCAATACGGCAGATTATTCACGCTATGATTTTTTCTAAAACTGCTTTTCGCCAGGTGGTAATGATAGAATATCCGCGAAAGGGGATTTATACATTAGCTTTTGTAACCAATAGTTACCAGGGAAAAGAAGAAGGAAAAGGGAAAATTTTAACTTTATTTATTCCTACTACCCCAAATCCTACTTCCGGGTGGTTTCTAATTATTCCGGAAGAAGAAGTAATGAAAATAGATTTACCGGTAGAAGAAGGAATGAAAGTGATTATTTCCGGAGGGGTGATTACCCCGGATAGGTTTTTTGAACGATTAGAAATAGGGGGAAAGAGAAAAGAGTGAAGAGATTGTTAAGAGGAATCGGGAGAAATATTATTCTTTTAGGAGTAGCAAGTTTTTTTAATGACATAAGCAGTGAAATGATTATTGCCATTTTTCCGATGTTTATTGTTTTTTTAGGCGGGGGAGGAATGGCAATAGGTTTAATCGGCGGTTTGGGTAATTCTCTTTCCAGTATATTAAAGGTTTTTTCAGGTTATTGGTCGGATAGAATAGGAAGGAAAAAAAGTTTTGTTTTTTGGGGTTATTTTTCTTCTGCAGTGGCAAAAGTGTTTTTTCCTTTTTGTTATAATTGGGGCGAAGTGTTGTTTTTAAGGATGGCGGAAAGAATAGGGAAAGGAATTAGAACTGCTCCTCGCGATGCGTTGTTATCGATTTCGGCAGACCATAAAGTCAGAGGTAAAGCCTTTGGTATTCATCGGGCAATGGATTCTTTGGGAGCGGTAATAGGGGCTTTAGGCGCGTTCTTTTTATTCTGGACCCTGGACTTTTCGTTCAGACAAATAATGGGGATTGCAGCAATTATCGGTTTTATTTCACTCATTCCTGTTTTTATGGTCGAAGAGGAAAAGAAAGAGCGTAATAATTATAAGGTAAAGATAGGATTAAATCATTTACCCAGGGAATTCAAAAAATATTTGATAGTAGCTGCGGTTTTTTCTTTAAGTAATTTTACTTATATGTTTTTGATTTTAAAAGCAAAATTAGTTATGGATAATCTTTTTTCTCCACGGTTGGCAATTGCAGTTCCTATTTTGCTGTATGCCTGGTTTAATGTTGTTTATTCCTTTTTTTCTGTTCCTGCCGGAATATTTTCAGATAAAATAGGGAGAAGAGAGGCTCTTTTTTTAGGATATTTTATTTATGCGTTAACTTATTTTAGTTTTGTAAAAGTGCAGTCTCTGGGTGTATTTATTTTATTTTTTGCCCTATATGGATTGGCTTTTGCTTTAATCGAGGGGAATCAGCGGGCTTTTGCCAGTGATTTTGTAGAAGAAGAAAGGAGAGGAGTTGCTTTGGGAATGTTTCATACGGTAATTTCTCTGACTACTCTTTGTGCCAGTTTGATTGCCGGATATTTGTGGAATATAAATTCCGCGGCTCCTTTTATGTACGGAGCAGGAGTAAGTTTGTTTTCCGCAATAATAATTTTTTGGGTGAAACCTCATCAGATAAAAAAGGAAAGAGGGGGAGGAGAAAAATGTCTTTAAAAGAAGAAATGAAAGAAAAAGCTTCCCAGTCAAAGGTAGCAGCAGTAAAAATGAAAAATCTTTCTACAGCAAAAAAAAATAGAATTTTAGAAACAATAGCAACTGCTTTAGAAAAAAAAGAAGAAGAAATTATTAAGGTAAACAAAAAAGATTTAGATTTGGCTAAAGAAAAAAAGATTTCTTCGGCATTTATTGAAAGAATGACTTTGTCGAAAGAGCGGATAAAAAGCATGGTTAAAGGATTAAGAACAGTTGCTTCTTTACCGGATCCGGTAGGAGGAGTGATGGAAGAGATAATTAGATATAACGGCTTGAGGATAAAGAAAGTACGGGTTCCTTTAGGGGTAATTTGTATTATCTACGAATCACGACCCAATGTTACTTGTGATGCAGCAGCATTATGTTTAAAAGCAGGCAATGCAGTTTTGTTGAGAGGGGGGTCACAAGCTTTTAATTCCAATCTCCTCCTGGCTAAAATAATGATAGAGGCTGCTTTATCAGAAGGGATGCCCCAGGGAGGCATACAGTTTATAGAAACTACCGACCGGGAAGCAATAAAAGAGTTGATTCGTCTGGATAGGTTTATTGATGTAATTATTCCTCGCGGGGGAGAGGAAATGATTAGTAATATTAAAGCCAATGCAACTGTTCCGGTAATTAGCCATGGTAAAGGACTTTGCCATACTTATGTCGATAAGGAAGCAAACATAGAACAGGCAAGTGAAATTTGCTTTAATGCCAAGGTGCAAAGACCGGGAGTGTGTAATGCTATGGAAACATTATTGGTTCATAAAGATATAGCAACTGATTTTCTTCCGCAAATGGTTAAAAGGTTTGAGAAAGAGGGAGTAGAAGTGAGAGGATGTATAGAAACGCAAAAACTAATTCCTTCTATAAAAATAGCTACCGACCAGGATTGGGAGACAGAATATTTATCTTTAATTCTTTCAATAAAAATTGTGGATAGTTTGGATACGGCGATAGAGCATATAAATCAATATGGTTCTTTTCATTCTGAAGCAATAATTTCTGAAAACAAAGACAGAGCAGAACAATTTTTGTCCCGGGTTGATGCTGCCAGTGTTTTCTGGAATGCATCTACCCGTTTTAGTGACGGAGGGGAGTTTGGATTAGGTGCGGAAATAGGTATTTCTACGCAGAAATTACATGCGAGAGGACCAATGGGGTTACAAGAATTAACCAGTTATAAATTTATAATTTATGGAAACGGGCAGATAAAAAAATAAACATTGAAAAGAATAATACCGGAAGAAATGTTACCGGTTTAACTTAATAAGATAAAAAAGATGCGGTTTTTGTTAAAAAAAAGAAAAGTTAAGAGGTTTAGTGAAAGATGCGGATTGGGTTATTAGGAGGGACATTTAATCCTGTTCATTATGGGCATTTAGTTTTAGCTGAAGAATGCCTAAAAAAATTCTGCTTAAAAAAAATAATATTTATTCCTTCAGCAATTCCTCCCCATAAAAAGGGGAAAATCGCAGGGGCGGAGCATAGATATAATATGGTTGAGAGGGCGATCCGGGGGAATAAAAATTTTGTAGTTTCCAGGATAGAATTGGATAGAAAGGAAATATCATTTACTTATAAAACGATTCAATATTTTAAAAGAAAATATGCACAAGGCCAGGTGTTTTTTATTTTAGGAATAGATAGTGTTCTTGAAATTGATAAGTGGAAAAAGAAAAACAAAATTTTGGAATTTTGCCCGTTTATAGTAGCTACTCGTCCAGGTTACCAAATACAAAAAATTCCTTCTTCAATAAAAAAAATAATAAAGATTATAAAAATTCCTAAAATTAACATTTCTTCTTCTTTCATTAGGGAAGAAATAAAAAAGGGTAAATCAATAAAGGATTTACTGCCTTTATCCGTAGAAAAATATATTAATAGATATCAATTATATCAATAAAAAAAATGAGTGAATGGGTGTTTAAAATAAATAATAAAAAATGGTTTTTTTCGGGAAGTCTTTTATTTTTAATGCTCTCTTCCTTAATTTTGGGCGGACAAAGCCGAATAGCAAGTAATATTCGCAAAGAAGAACGAATAAATTTACTGCTATTGGAATGCAACCCAAACGGGAAGTCAGAATATCCCGGAACTATTTTATGGTTAAGTTATCATCCTGTAAGGCGGTTTTTGGATGTAGTAACTATTCCTTCGGCTACGAAAATTAAAAAAATTCATCCAAAGAGGAACAAAATAGAAACGATTTATGGGAATATTTATAAAAGAGAACAAAACAGAAAAAAAGCAAGTCAGGCCGTAAAGAAAAAAACCGAAGAAATATTAGGAGTAACAATTCCTTTTTATGTTCAAATGGAAGATGAGGAATTTATAAAAGCAATTGATTTGTTGGGTGGAATAAAAGAACCGGAAAATAAACAGGCGCATTTAAAAGGAAAAGAAGCATTAAAAGCTCTTTACCGTGGAGAAGAAGGAAATTATAAAAGAATAGTACAACATCAAAAGCTA
>JAGLHV010000009.1 GCA_023143305.1 bacterium
AATTCGCATTTTATTTCCGCCGGAAAAAATAAAAACAATTTTAACAGGGCAATTAACTGAATTTTTAAATCGGGAAGTCAGGATGGAAAAAATTAGTATTGGATTGTTTAAAGGAATTACCGTTGAAGGATTAAAAATTTCACAATTGTCAACTTTTCAGGAAGGGACTTTTATATCAGCCAAAGAATTTGTAGTTAAATATTATTTATTGGCTTTATTAAAGAAAAAGTTAGTTGTTAGTAAAATAGTATTAGTTGAGCCACAAATTGCATTGGAGCAAATAGGGGATGGAAAGTTTAATTTTAGTGATTTAATGGAAAAAAGTTCAACCGAAAAAGAAAAAAATATTGAGGGAAAAAAGCAGTCTAAATCAGTCGAAGATAAAAAAAGCGATTTTTCTTTTTTAGTTTCGAAGGTTAAAATTTCAAAAGGGACGGTTTCTTTCAAAGACAAGTTTACTAATAAATTTGATACAACTATCGAAGAAATCAATTTAGAAGTGAAAAATGCTAATTTGTTAACTCCTTTTAAGGTAGATCTCTCTTTTAAAGGGAAAGTTGTTTTGAATAAAAAAGAATTAAATGGAAAAGTTAAGTTTAAGAGTAAAGTTAGTTTGTCTAATTTAGAATTGGACAAAGTCAAAATAGATATTGAGCAACTGAGTTTTACCAGTAACCAAATGGGTGCTAATCTTTTCGGACAGGTAAAAAACATAAATAATCCTTTGTTTGATTTTAGTTTTTCATTTAACCTGAATTCCATTGATAAAATTAAACAATTACTGGATTTGTCTTTTCCTGAAGGGTTGGTAATAAAAGGAGAATCTGTTTTGAAAGGGAAAGTGAAGGGAAATTTAAAGGATGTTTTTGTTGAATCAAATTTAGATTTTTCCGGGTTGGAATTAAAATACGGGAATCTTTTTAAAAAAACCCGGCAAATGCCGGCGAATATTAACTTCGCAGTTAATTTTAAGGAAACAGAAGAAAAGAAAAAACAATTGAAGGTAAACTCTGCAGAGCTCTTGTTTTCCAATCTTAAGTTAAAGAGTAAGGGGCTAATTAATAATCTTGATAATCCCTATATAGATTTGGATTTGGATTTGCAAATAAATTCTGTTGATAAAATCAGGGATTTTTTGCAATTACCTTTCCCTAAAGATTTTATTTTCACTGGAAAGTCCATATTAAAGAGTAAACTTAAAGGTACCTTAAAAAATATTTTTATTGAATCAATGCTGGATTTTTCCGGGGTAGAAATGAAATACAGCAATATTTTTAAAAAAACGCAACAGGTTCCCGCGCATATTAAATTAGCAGTTAATTATCAGGAAACACCCCGGGATAAGAGGCAAATAAAGATAAATTCAGCGGAATTTTTATTTTCTGATTTTAAACTAAAAATGCAAAAAGCAATATTTAATCTTGATAAACAGCAACTGGTTGGTAATTTATTTACCAATCAGTTTAATTTACAAAAATTTGCCGACATTTCTGAATTAATTCCAAAATATAAAATCAAGGGGATAATGGGAATAAAGACTGATTTAAGCGGGGATGTTAAAAAACTTAAATTCAAAGGTAATTTTAAACTAAATAATTTTCAGGCGGAGTATAAAAAGAATAAAATAACCGATTTTACTGCCGACATTGATTTTAGTCAACAAAGCATTAACACAAAAAAATTTACGGCTAAAATGAATGGTGCTGATTTTAAAATAAATAAGCTTTTTGTGAAAAACTTTAAGTCGCCGGATATTTCTTTTGAGGGTTCTTTGTCAGAATTGGATTTTGATAAAATTTTCTTTTTATTTCCTCCCCTGCCTCAAGGAGAAAAAATTTCTAAAAAAGAAAAAAAAGTTGTTTCTTCCGGTACTAAAAAAATTCCGGGGATGAAAATTAAAACAAGAGGTAAATTTAAAGTTGGAAAAATAATCCATAGTAATTATCGGGGGAACAATATAGAGTTAAAGTGGACATTTGGGAATCTTACGGCAGATTTAGGAAAACTTTCCGGAAAAGCTTTTGTCACTATGGGAAAAGGAAAAATATATAATCTTACCGCTTTAGCTTCCAAGTCTAAACTGCTTAAAGCATTGCTTTCCCCGGTTCTTTTATTACAGAAATTAGAAAAAAAAGGACTGGTTAAAAATGTTGATTCTCTGGGGGGAGAAATTTCTTATAACAGAATTAAAGGAGATTATATTTTTAACCGGGGGATAATGACAGAAGAAAGTTTTGTTTATACTTTAAGTTCGGATATTTTCTCTAAGGGAAAGATTGATTTAGTTAAAGAAAAACTGGATTTACAGATGGATGTTAAATTGCCCAAGGGAAAAGGAAAAGAGCTGGCAGCTTATACCGAAGTCGATAAAGACGGTCGTGTAATTTTAACCTTTTTCATTAAAGGAAATTATGATAATCCTAAAATTAAACCCAAACTTAAAAAAGCAAAAGAAGTAATAAAACAAAAAGTTGTGGAAGAAATATTTAAAAAAATAAAGATTAAAGGGGAAAACGGAGAGGAAAAACCCGAGGATATACTTAAAGAAAAAGCACGCGACTTATTAGATAATTTGTGGAAGAAAAAATAATTACAAAAAACAACTTAATTATATAAAAAATTTGATTTTAAATTAAAGGAAAGGAAAAAAAATGTTTTTGTTTTGGCGTTTAATTTTAGCACATTTATTAGCTGATTTTACTCTGCAGACGAATAAAATTGCCGAAGTTAAAAGTAAAAATATTTTTGGGGTTATGGTTCATACCCTTATTTTTTTCATGCTGAGTTTGTTTTTGTATAATAATTTTTTAGAAAATAACTGGATTTATATTGTTGTTATTGCCCTTTCGCATTTTTTTATTGATACTATGAGGATTGTTGTAATAAAAAAATATAGGAAAAAAGATAGTGTTTTGTTTTTTATTGTAGATCAAATTTTACATATTTCGATTATTTTTTTAGTATGGAAGTTTTTTCTTGTTCTTTCAGCCCCTTTAATGAGGGAGAGATGGGTAATTGTTTTGGCGTTATATATTATTGCTACGCACTTTACAACTATTTTTATTTATTACCTTAAAAATTTTGACGAAACAAGTATAAAAGGAAAAGAAAAATATTATGGAATAGCAGAAAGAACAATTATTTTTTTCTGTTTACTTTTGCCGGGTTTTTGGAAAGTGCTTTTTCCCTTAGTCTGGATGGGGAGATTTTTTCTGGCTAAGACCCGAATAAAAGAGCAATTAGATTATTCCCGGGGAAATATAATTGTAGGGAGTGGCATGGCTATTATTGCAGGAATAATTGCCAGAATAGTATATATTTATTGAGAAAAACGGCTAAAAATTCCAAAGAGCCGTAAAACACAGTTTTATAGATAGTTTAATCCGAAATTTTTCCTTAGAATACAAAATCCAAAAACATGATAATTTAGAAGAAGGGGCTTTTAAATTTAGCAAAAGAAAAATTTAGTTTGATGGTTTAGTTGATTCAAGGGTGTTTCAAGAACATTATATAAAAGGAGAAAAAAGAAAAATGATACAGTTGAAGGCAGCTGGAGAGAAAAAAATTACGCCGGAAATGGAAATAGTTGCGGACCATGAAAGTTTGTCACCGGAATTTATTCGAAAGGGTGTACAAGAGGGGAAAATAGTAATTCTTCAAAATAAATTAAGAAAAACATCTTTGTTGAAATTAGGAAAAAATAAAAACAGAAAATTTAAACCGGTAGGTATAGGTAAAGGCTTAAGAACTAAAGTCAATGCCAATATCGGGACGTCTTTTGATTATGGAAGTTTAATCGAAGAAAAGAAGAAGTTGGGAGCAGCTGTCAGAGTAGGTGCAGATGTATTAATGGACCTGTCTACAGGAAAAAATTTAAAAGAAATTAGAAGAATGATTTTAAAAGAATCTCCCTTGCCTTTAGGAACGGTTCCTATTTATCAGGTAGCACGAAAAACCATGGAAAAAGGAAAAGATATTAAAAATATGACGGCAGGAGATATGTTTAATGTTATTGAAGCACAGGCAAAAGAAGGTGTTGATTTTATGACTTTACATTGTGGGGTAACCCGGAATGTTTTAGATGTTTTGAAGAAAAATAAAAGGATAATGGGTATAGTGAGTAGGGGGGGGGCTTTTTTGGCTAATTGGATTCTTTTTAATAAACGCGAAAATCCTCTTTACGAGAAGTTCGATAAAATTTTGGAAATTGCACAAACTTACGATGTTACCTTAAGTTTAGGAGATGGTTTGCGTCCGGGTTGTTTGGCAGATTCTTTAGATTTTGCTCAACTGGAAGAACTTTCTATTTTAGGTGAATTAGCCAAAAGAGCGAGGAGAAAAAATGTTCAGGTAATAATTGAAGGGCCTGGACATGTTCCCTTAAATCAGATAGAAACTAGTATAATGTTAGAAAAAAGTTTATGTCAGGAAACTCCTTTCTATGTTTTAGGTCCTTTAGTTACTGATATAGCTCCCGGGTATGATCATATTACTTCAGCAATCGGAGGAGCAATGGCGGCTTCTTACGGAGCAGATTTTTTATGTTATGTTACCCCTGCAGAACACTTATCTTTACCTTCGGTAAAGGATGTGGAAGAGGGGGTAATTGCTTCACGCATTGCTGCTCATGCAGCTGATATAGTAAAGGGTGTAAAAAATAGTCTTGAATGGGATATTAAGATGGCCAAAGCGCGCAGGGCACTGGATTGGGATGCCCAAAAAAAATTGTGTATCAACCCGAAAAGATTCAAGAAAAAAGTTAGGGTAGAAAATTCTTTACTTAAAACAAGAAATAAAAAAGAAAAACCATGTACTATGTGCGGGGAGTTTTGCGTTTTAAAATTACAGTAAAAGGTAAAATATAAAACATGCATACAGAACTAATCAATATCGGAACGGAACTGTTAAGAGGGCATTTAAATACTAACAGTGCCTATATTAGCCGGGAATTAACGAATATAGGGATAGAAGTAAATTTAATTAGTACTGTGGAAGACAAGGAAAAATTATTGGAGGATTTTTTTAAAAAAGCAATTGAAAGGTCTCAGGTTATTATTACTACCGGTGGATTAGGTCCTACTTTTGATGATTTAACCAGGGATATAATGGCTAAAGTAATCAATTTAAAGTTGGTATTTGACAGAGAAGTTATGCATAATATAGCGGCTCATTTTGCTAAAAGGAACTTGGAAATGCCGCAAGAAAATGAAAAACAGGCTTATATCATTGAAGGAGCGAAAGTAATTCCTAATTTAACGGGAACTGCTCCCGGAATGATTATTCAATTAAAGAAAATGACGGTAGGTCCTATAATCATTATGCTTCCCGGTCCTCCTTCAGAAATGCAACCAATGATGAAAAAAAAAGTTTTACCTTTTTTGAAAATAAGATATGAACATAAAATCAGAAAATCTATTATGTTACATGCTTGCGGGTTGCCCGAGTCAGCAGTAGAAGAAAAAATTAGAGACTTAATACGAATAGAGAAAAAAATAGGCGGACTAAATTTTAGTTTGCGGGCACATGGTGCTATTGTTGATCTAGAGATTTCTGCTCAGGGAGAAGATGAAATACTTATAGATGAAGTTTTATTTAAAATAAAATCAGAAATTTATCAGCGACTGGGAGATAGTATTTATGGTGAAAATCGGGAAACTTTAGAGGCTGTTGTGGGAAAACTTTTAAATAGAAGAAAACTAACTTTAGCTATTGCCGAATCCTGTAGCGGGGGATTGATTGCCCACCGGATGACTAATATTGCAGGAAGTTCTGTTTATTTTAAGCAAGGAATAATTGCTTATAGCAATGAAGTTAAGATTAATATGTTAAAAGTAAAAAAAAGAGATTTAGATCTGTTTGGGGCTGTTAGTAAAGAAGTAGCTTTATCGATGGCTGAGGGAATAAGGCAAAGTGCTCAGGTAGATATAGGTTTAGCAACTACGGGCATTGCCGGACCAACAGGCGGGTCATTATCTAAACCTGTCGGGTTGGTTTATTTGGCTTTCGTTTCGGCTAAAAAGAGAGAATGCAAAGAATGTAGATTTGTGGGGAAACGTGAAAAAATTAAAGAAGAAGTAGCTGATGCTGTGTTTGATTTATTAAGAAAACAATTGATAACGGATAAGAATTAAAGGGGAATGAAGTAATTGAAAAAACTTGACTTTTTTTGTTTTATATATTATATTGATTGTTACTGAATAGAAAAACTACCTAAAACAAGATAACTTCAAGGAACAAACCATAAATTTTAAATTCAAAATAGTAAAGAAATATTCTTTTAAGCAAATTATAATAGTTATTTATTTGAATACAGTAATAACTAATACTTGAGGGATTATGTATAAAGATTTTTTTGGATTCAAAGAATTGCCTTTTGAAACCGGTTTAGAGGTAAATCTTTGTTATGAAAGTGAACGAAAATATAAAATAGAAAAAGAAATCTTAGAAACCATAAAACAATTTAAGGTTCCTTTCCTAACAATTACGGGAAAGAAGGGTTCAGGAAAAAGCACTTTAGGAATAAAACTTTTAAGAGAGTTACTAAGGGAAGATGATTATAATGCTGCTTTGCTGATTGTTACCGGTGAACAGACTGATTTTGAGGCACTTTCTAAAGGAATAGTAAGGCAGGTTAATAGTTCAGGATCAAAAATAAAAAGTATTACCGATTTTATAGAGGAGAAATATAATACAGAAAAGAAACGAACACTTTTTATAATTGATAATAGTGATAATATTGCCGGAGAAAAAACACTTCTTAGCCTGTTTCGTTTAACGGAATTAAAAGATGAAAATGGAGGAAGGATAGTTAGTTTTGTTTTATTAGGGTTACCGGAAATTAATAAATGGATAGAAAAAAACGAAAAGTTTAAAAAGATAACAAAGCAATACAACATGGAGCCTTTTAGTTTTGAGGAGATGAAAGAATTTATTAATCAAAATCTTGAATTGTCCGGGGGGGGGCAGGAAATTTTTTCTGAAAAAGTAAAAGAAAAAATTTTTGAATTTTTAGATAAAAAAGATAAAATTGTTTTCCCTTTTTGGATAAATATTTTATGTGATGCAGTGCTTTTGCAGTCCTGTCTTTTAAATGAACTCTCTCCGGGAGTAAATTTAGCAGAGAATGTTTTAAAAAAAATAATATTACAGATTAAGAATTAAACGGAGCGGTTCATTTTATTATATAAAAGGAGAAAAATCAAGCAATGGAGAATCATAAAATGATTACTTTTTCATCTCAGGTAGAACAAATTAATAAATTTTTAGATGATTTTATAGTTCAAACTAAAGCGATATGTATAATTCTTATTACCAAAGACGGGCAATTAATAACCAATAGAGGGGATGTTTCTTTTATTAACACTACTGCTTTAGCGGCATTAGTGGCAGGGTCTTTTGCTGCGACAAAAGAAGTTGCCTTTCTTCTGGGAGAACAGGAATTCAGTATTCTTCTTCAACAGGGAGAAAAACGGCATGTGCATATTTCTTTGTTGGGTTCTATTGCGATGATGGTGGTAGTGTTTGAAAATCTTGGAAGTGTAGGAAAGGTTAGATTTTATGCAAAATCAGTATCCCGG
Source organism: bacterium (assembly GCA_023143305.1). Lineage (GTDB taxonomy): Bacteria > CBDUZB01 > JAGLHV01 > JAGLHV01 > JAGLHV01 > JAGLHV01. The sequence goes on from JAGLHV010000009.1 coordinate 7,578, forward strand.
AAGGTAACAAATTCTTTAATTAAAGAAGGGAAAAAAGAAGAAGAAAGAGTGAAAATAGAGTTATCGGATTTCAAGGAATATGCTACTAATTTAATAGATACTATTTTTTCTGATTCGGATTCTAATTTTACTCCTGATGGTCAGAAAAAAAAGGAAGAATAATGGCGTCCTTTAATTATGCGTTACGGGAAATTAATTTCAAAATTGTGTATTACGGTCCTGGCTTTGGGGGAAAGACTACTAATCTGGAATATATTTACCAATCGATAGCACCTTCCTATAAAGGGAAAATGGTTTCATTAAAGACCGATCAGGAACGCACTTTATTTTTTGATTTTCTTCCTTTGGATTTAGGGAAAATAAAAGGGTTTACTACCCGATTTCATCTTTATACCGTTCCCGGACAGGAATATTATGAAGCGAGCCGAAAAATAATTTTAAAAGGTGCAGACGGAGTTGCTTTTATTGTTGATTCACAGAAACAGCGGTTAAAGGAGAACATAAATAGCTATAAGGAACTGTTGGATAGATTAAAAGAATATAAATTGGATTTTGACACTTTACCCTGTGCCATACAATATAATAAACGGGATTTACCCGATATAAATACACTTAATCATTTGGAAGAAGTGATAAATATACATAAAAAACCTTCTTTTGAGTCTATTGCTACTACAGGAAAAGGGGTTTTTGCCACAATTAAAGCAATTTGTAAATTGGTTATTGAAAAATTCGAAATAGAATAATAATAGATAACTGAACTGTTTAGGAAAGGAGATGAGGAGAAAATGAGTTTGCGCGGATCGCTGGAAGATGTTAATTTAACAGATACAATTCAAATTTTAGAAATGGCGGGGAAAGCAGGGTGCCTGGAAATAATAAATAATAATCAAACAGGGAGAATATATTTTAAATCCGGGAAAGTCGTTCATGCAACCTTAAAAAATTTAATTGGGCAGGAAGTTATTTTTGAAATGTTATTATGGGAGAAAGGAGAATTTGAATTTAAAATAAACGAACAGTCAAGTCAGGAAACAATAAAAACGAGTATTCAGAAACTTTTTATGGAAGGGATAAAAAGGATTGATGAAAAAAGGGTTAAAGAAAAAGAGAAAGTTTTGCCGATAAGAGAAAAAATGGAAAGAATTTTAAAGCAATTAGTATCGGATGATAATCAAATATTGGGAGCGATAATTGTTGATTTTGAGGGGGAAATTATTTTCCGGATATTAAGTGGTAAATTGAAAGACGATACTGTTTTATCTGTGCCCGAACTTTTTTTTAATTTTTATAGAGATTATAAAAAAATAAAAAGGCCCACAATTGTTCAAATGTTTGTAAATGATGAAAAAGGATTTGTTTCTTTTTGTAAAATAAACAGTAGATTATTTCTGGTTTCTTTATCAACACCTATGGCTAGACTGGGGTCTTTGATTTTTTCTCTAAACAAGGTAGTTGAGGAAATAGCCAAACAGTCAAAATAAGTTTAGGTGTCTTTTAAAATTTTCAGATGCGGGTTAATTTTTTAAATATGGAAGTTGTATAAAAGATAAGGTTTTGAGGCAAGGTAATTTATGGTAAGGAAATTAGATGTTATTCTTCAACAGGAAAAGATAATAACTAATGATTGCTTTCAAAAAGCAAAGGCGGCAATTGCTGGAGCAGGAGAAACGAGTGTTGGCTATTTAATAAAAAATGATTGTCTTTCAGAAGATGATTTGATAGATTTTTTGAAAAAAAAATATAAATATGTTTATTTCGATTTAGCAAATTATAAAATAGGAAAGGGCATTATAAAACAGATACCGTATTATATAGCAAAAAAATTTTGTATGGTTCCCATTGCTAAATCTAATAATGTCCTTGCTGTAAGTATGTTGGATCCTGTGAGTGATGAAGTTGTTGACGGTTTACGGAGAGTAACGGATTATTGTATTTTGCCTTTTGTTAGTAGAAAAAAAGATATTGAGAAAGTTCTTTTTTATCAATATGAAAGGAGGTCTTTTCCTGTTGAAGGTAAAAGCGAGGAGAAATATGATTTAGGTGAAAGACCCTGCTTAAAAGAAAAAAGACTTTCTTTAATGAAAAAATTTATGTTTGAAAATTTCGTAATAGGTAGCGGAAATAGTTTTACCTATGCAGTAGCGGTGGCAGTGGCTAAATTTCCCGGGAGTAAATATAATCCGTTACTTATTTACAGTCATACGGGATTAGGTAAAACTCATTTAGTAAATGCGATAGGCAATTATTTAGCTGAGAATAGTCCATTAACAAAAGTATTTTATATTAATGCAGAACGTTTTGTTAAAGATATAGTTAACGCAATAAAAAACAATACGGTAGACGAATTACAGGATATGTACAGAAATAATGATGTTTTTTTAATTGATGATATTCAGTTTTTAATTGGAAAAGAAGCAGCGCAAGAAGAATTTTTTTATACTTTCAATGCTTTATCACAAGCGAATAAACAGATTGTAATTACCAGTGATTGTCCCCCGGAAGAGTTTAAAAATATTGAAGAACGATTAAGAACAAGGTTAGCAGGGGGAATAATAACAGATATTCAGCCCCCGGATTTGGAAACCAGAGTAGCTATTTTAAAAAAGAAACTTAGTTTAAATGAAAACAAAATCAAACTTTCTGATGAAGTTATTTTTTTCCTGGCTCAAAATATTTCTAATAGTGTAAGAGAATTAGAAGGAGTTTTAAACAGGTTAATTGCAATTTCTCAGCTAACATTAAAAGGCGGAGAAATAACAGTATCAAAGGCAAAGGAATTACTTAAAGATATTTTAGTTTTTGCGGAAACGGATTTATATGCTGAAAAAACCAGGCTAAAAGAAGACCATTCAAAAGCTGTAAAAATTTTTAAAGAAAAGATTAAAAAATCAAAAGACCTGCAGGAAATAATCGGGGTTATTAGAGAAACAGTAGATTTTTTAATTCCTAGAGCAGAAAAGAAACAAAATCAACAAGCGGTGGATATGTTAAATGAGGTAAAAAAATTGTTAGATGAAAAAAACTTGCGGGAAGCGTTTAAACTAATTAATAAATTGCAGGAAATGAAGTTGTAGAAAATAGTATTTGTAAATATTTTTATGAGATAATAGTTTTTAAAAACATGTTTATATGATGCGGGTATTTTTCAATAGAAAAGAGAGAAAAACAAAGAGTGGATATTAAGGGAAAATTAAATCCGGTTGATTTGAGTAAAATTTTAAAAACTTTTTATGAAAACAAAGAAACAGGTTTTTTAGTTATCACTAATTTAGAAAATAAAGTAGAAAAAAGTTTTTATTTTAGAGAAGGAGATTTATGCTGGGTTTCTTCTTCAAGAAAAATACCACTGGAAAGAATAATTTTAGGATTTAAAAAAATTTCAGAGGAGAAAATAAAAGAAATAAAAGAAATTCAAAGTAAAACGAATAAATCGATGGAAGAAATTTTGATGCAACAAAAAATTTTTTCACAGAATGAATTTGTAGAAGTATTAAAACGTCAGCTCTTAGAAGAGGTTTACGATGTATATACGTGGGGAAAGGGAGTTTACGCGTTTAAAAAAGAATATTTAGATGATAGTTTTTTGAAGAAAACAGAGAAAATACAGTTTTCAGCGGATATTAATGTTTTAGTTAGTAGAGGAATTATGTGGCATAAAAAGGCGGAAATATTAAAAAAAAATATTGTTGCTGAAAAATCTTTAATTTTTACAATGAAAGAAGAGCTGAAATCTCAAAGAGGACTTCTTTTTGACAAAGAGAAAGAAGTAATTTCTTTAATAGATGGGAAAACCAAAAAAGATGAAATAGTAAAAAAAACCGGTTTTTCAGAATCAGATGTATCTGAAATTTTGTATGTCTTTGCTTTAAAAGGAGTTATATTTATAAAAACTGATATGAATAAATATATTTTTTTCATATAGTAAAAAATTTCCAGCCGGGGATCCTCAGTACTTATTTATTTTAATATAAAAAAATTTCTAAAAAGTGCCTGTTACTGTATTTGTTTTTATAAAAGCATTGTAAGAACGTTTCGGCAAGTTAAATAATTTCCATTTTAAAAGTTAAAAATAAAGGACGATAAAGTTTATGTTTACTCAAAATTTAGCCAATGAATTATTTAAAATTGCTTTGGGAAAAGGAGCGGATTTTGCGGATATTTATGTAGAAAATACATGTTCTACTAATATAATTTGTGAAGAAAACAAAATTGAATATATTTCTTCCGGGACGGATAAAGGTTTAGGAATTCGCTTTTTAACAGGGGAAAAAACATTGTACGCGAGCTCTAACGATTTTTCTCCTAAAAAACTAAGAGGGTTAAGTGAAAATTTATTGCTGTCTTGCGAATGCCGGACAAATAAAGAAAAAGGAAAGAAAAAATGCCTGGATGTTTTTACTTATGAACATCTTAATAATGAAAAAAATGAATTATATAATATAAAAAAGTTGCCGGATATGATTCCGATAGATGAAAAAATTAAATTAGTTAATCTGGCTAATAAAGCGGCAAGAAAAGTAGATGTAAAAGTAAAACAAGTTAAAGTGATTTGTAATAATGTGATAAAAGAAATAATTGTAGCTAATTCTTTCGGGTTATATAATTGTGAAAAGAGAATATATACTACATTTCTAATAAGCGTAGTTGCTTCTGATGGGAAAATCATTCAAACAAGTCATGAACTTATTGGAGGGTTACTGGGGTTTGAATTGTTTGACAGTTATGACATTGAAAGTTTATCCTCCGGGGTGGCAAAGAGGGCGGTAAATTTATTAAATGCTCCCCAGGTAATTGCGGGAAGTATGCCTGTAATTTTATCTGCAGAAGCCGGGGGGACTATGATTCATGAAGCAATAGGGCATAGTTTGGAAGCGGATTTAGTACAAAAAGGTGTTTCTCCCGCTTATGCTGGAAAGAAAGGAAAGAAAATAGGTTCGGAATTAATTACAGTTATTGATGACCCCACTCTTTTTACTAAGAGAGGGTCTTATCTTTTTGATGATGAAGGAATTCCTGCCAGAAGAAATATTTTAGTAGAAAATGGTATTTTAAAAAATTATCTTTATGATCTTTTTAGTGCATGGAAAGATAATACAAAATCGACAGGAAATGGCAGGCGTGCGTCCTACCGCTTTAAACCTATTCCCCGGATGAGTAATACTTATATTGCTCCGGGCAAAGAAGATCCTCAGGATATTAGTAAAGCACAGGAGAAAGGATTATTAGTCAAAAAAATGGGTGGAGGGGAAGTAAATACGGCTAATGGTGATTTTGTTTTTGAAGTAGAAGAGGGATACGAGATAATTAATGGCAAGGTTGGGCCATTAGTGCGAGGTGCTATTTTAATAGGAAATGGCCCGGAAGTTTTGAATTCTATTGATAAAGTAGGAAATGATTTGGGTTTTAATATTGGAACTTGTGGAAAAGATGGACAGGGTGTGCCTGTTTCAGATGGTCAGCCTACTTTGCGAATTCCGCAAATAATAGTAGGGGGAACTACAAAAACAAAACGGTAAAAGGGGGATTAGTTAAAGAAAAGTTGGGGAAGGTAAAATTTAAATAATTTAATTTTATTTGCGGAGAAAAAAATGGATAAAGTTGAGTTGTTAAAAAAAGTAGGGCTTTTTTTCAGACTTTCTTCTCATAATTTAAATAGAATAGCTAAAATAGCCTATATAAAAAATTATAGAAAAGAAGAAAAAATATTCTCTGAAGGAGATGCAGGGGATAAATTATATATTGTAAGTTTAGGGGTGATTAAAATTTTTAAAGTTTCTACGGGGGGAAGAATAAAAACTCTGGCGTTATTAAAAAATGGAGATTTTTTTGGTGAAATGGCTATTTTAGATAAAGAGTTACGCTCAGCTACTGCTCAAGCGATAGAAGAAACTGAAATGCTGCTAATAGATCATAATTCTTTTAGATTATTGCTTAAGGATAGTTCGGAAATACTTTTTAATATAATAGAAACACTATGTTTGCGTTTGCGGGAAGCGAATAAACAAATACAGATAATGACCTTTCAAAATATAGTAGGACGAACAGCATCAGCACTTTTAGATTTGG
>JAGLHV010000090.1 GCA_023143305.1 bacterium
AAGAAACATCCCTCCTCCTTTCCGTAAATGCTGATGTCTGCAAAGCCGGACCGGGAAAAGATTCCCCTGCTATATCTTCTCTTGAATCATCAGTATAAAAATCACCGACTTCTTCTTCGGCCTCTTTACCCTCTAAAGACCTGATTAATTTATCCGAACATACAGGTTTTCTCTGTTCTCGCAGTGTTAATTCTTTTTCATCCTTACTCTTTTCGCCATATTTATGAATTTCCTTTAGCTTTTTCTTTTCTAACGGTGCATACATCCCAGAAACAGAAGTCTCTGCTACCCCCCCCAAGACCGTCTTAGACATTTTACGCCATAAAGGCTTCCGCTGTTTAATAATCTTTTCCTTTTCTAAATTTCCCCCAAAATAAACATACTTATAATTTACCGGCAGGTAAAAATTCCATTCTAAACTATTGATCAACACATCCGTCGCCGGAAAAATACTTTTTTTACTGCCTAAAATAAAGAATTTCCCAGCCGGCTGGGTATAAATAAGCTCTACCTTAAAAGGCCTTAAACCGCTATCCCTGTTTTCTCTTTGAGAACGCACTAAAGGAATTAAAATCTTACCGCTGCTGTCTTTAGATGCCTTCTCTCTTTTTCCGTCTACATATACGCTCCAGATACTGGCGTCTTGCGGTAAATCCAGCTTTAAAAACTGATTCCACAGGTTACGCATAGAAAAGGTTAATAAATGCACCAGTTTTCCCTCTTCTTTAAAAAGGGTTATTCCATTTGCCTTATCGATAATAACACTCAAAGCCTCTTCTTTTTCGTATTTAGTAATATCAACCACAATATTATAGGGATGACGAATATATTTAAAGGCAAAAAGTACGGGACGGGAAGAAAGCCCGCTAAGTTGTGCCGGTATTTTCCCAAAATCAATTCTATCTAAACCTTCAAACTCCTGTACCTTGGCTTCGGCATCACTTTTTATTTCACCGGCAATAAAACCAAATTCTCTTTTTACCTTGAGCACTTTAAATCCGGTAAAATCAGCAACCATTGTTTCTTCCGGCAATATTTTTTCCGCCTTGATAGTTAAATACTTCTGACCTTCAGCCGGATATTCAAAAGGAACCTCCAGAAATTGCTCTCCCTTTTCTTCTCTTACGCTCCACATATTCTTTCCCTGGCCGGTTACCTCCAAAATTTGATAACCGGAAGGAACAGATAAAGTTATTCCGCTAATTTTGTTCTGAACGATATTCAGCTTTACCTGTGAAACTACTCTGATGGCATCCGCTTCAATGGAAAGAAGATTAAAAAGTTCAGCATAAATTTTTGCCGGACCGCGGGATTTTTCCGCTAATTTCTTTTTCCAGGAAATATGCATATACGAAACAGGAATAAGATACCCCTCTACTTTAGTGTACTTATCTTTTTGGGTAGTTTTTATTTCATGGGCATTGGTAATATTTACCTCTATATTTCTTTTAGGAATATTTAAAACAACCTTAGTTATCGATGTAGAAGGAATATTAAAACCTAATCCGGGAGTTCCTTTATCCATAGAAGATTTAACTGAAAATTTTACTACTACCAGCTGTTTTCCGGTTTTTTCCGTACTTAAATAATGCCATCCGTTCTGAGTAATAATGGAAGCAGGTTTTTGATTAATCCGAACATCTTCTATGGCTAATTCTTCTCTGAATAATGGTATTTTAGAATAAGTGTTTTTTTGCTTTTTAAAAATTTCTAAATCCAGCCGTGCTTCAAATTGAGTGCTTTTTTTACCCACTACTCCCTTATAAACCCCTTTACTTATTAAATAATCACCCGGAGGAATGAGTTCACTTTTTTTAGGCGGCTGCATTTGTTCCAACAAGGTTTTAAATTGTTTTCTACTTAAAATAACCTGTCCACCTTCTATTCGGTATTTATCTTTTGCTTTAAAACCGGTTTGAGCCAAAAGACTCCTATATTCATCCCAAGAAAGCTTAACCTCATCACTATCCAATTTTAAAATCTTACGAAATTCCTCCCAATCCAAAAGAATACTATTTGATTTTTTTTCTTCATTGTTTTCTGCCAATACGACACTGAACAAAACAGTTATTAAACACAAACAACTACATCCTATACGAATATATTTCTTGATTTTTTCTCGTTTCACCCTGTTAGACCTCCTTACGACGTTACAATTTGCTGTAACGTCCTTTTTGAACGATTTTTTAGATATTTTTTACCTATTCCTATTAAAAAAATGAACCTCCCCGCAATAAGTTGCGGGATATCAATCAATGTCACTCCTGCGAAAGCAAAAGTCTATTCCTGTAAATTACCGTTTTCCAGAATGTATCACAATTGCCGTTTTTGGCTTTGTCATTCCCGAAATCTTTTATCGGGAATCCATTTTCCGACGATAATATTTTACTGGATCTCCGGGTCAAGCCCGAAGATGACATAAAAAAACAATTGTAACACAGTCTGCCCGCGAAAATGACACAGCAAGCTGCGGAAATTAGACCCGAGACCCTTCGACTCCCTGAAAAGCTCTAAGTCTCGTTGATTTAAATAAAATAAAGACAAAATATTTTTGAACGATTTAGTAAATTTTATATTTAATAACATTGATTAAGGAGTTTGATCTTTTTTACCGAAAATCCACTCCGGTTTTATCCAGGCAACCAAAAAAAGCAAAACAAAGACCACAAAAAGAAATCGCGAAATAAATAAAAAAGCCACTGCTCCTATACAAAGTAAAACTCGTGTTCCCTGAGGAGTTTTAAGTTTATCCCAGAAATCTTTATACAAGGCAAACCAATTTTTAATTCTTATATATCTGTTTCTAATCACCACACGCATAAAATAAATGATATAACCAAAAAGAAAAAGAAATAAAAATTTAAAAACCATACCCACCCATCCTCTTACATATTGAAAACTTAAATATAGCTCCTCCCCTTCTATCAGGGTTTTGGCAAAGCGGTAAATTTGACCGGAAGTAGGCATTTCTATTTTTAAAAGGGCTACACCACCCCCTCCCCGGGCAATAACACCCTGCTGTTGTTCTTTTTTAATATTTTCGGCAAAATTAATCTCCTGGGACAGTTGGTTAAGAAATCCGTTATTATCGCTATTTATCCTGAATTCGCTTTGTAACAATTGCTGTGTTTTTTTAAGTCTCCCGCTACTACTACGCTGTTGTCTACCCCCCTGCCTCTTCCAATCTTCCAATGCCTCGTTATAACCATTAACCGATCTATAGGTAAACACCCGCTTATTACCTATCAGCGGACGAATACCACTGGCAAGTTTTTCTTTTTCTACATCACCGCCAAAATGAAGAAAGCTATAATCTATCGGAAAATAACAAGACCATAACATTTTACTCATTACTACGTCTACTATAGGAAATTGCAGTTTTTTTGACCCGGCAATACAAAATTTTTTATTTTTATGATAATAAAGTATTTCCACATCAAAAGAAGTTATATTCTCCCCCTCTATTCTGGAACGGATTAAAGGAATCATAAATTTCCCTTCTTTCGTCTTGGAAGGAAGTTCTCTTTTCCCGTTAACATAAAGGCTCCATATTTCCGCTTCCGCCGGTAATTTTAACTGGAGAAACTGCTTCCAGGTATTACGCATCGTATAAACCACCCTGGTAATAACCTTTCCTTCTTCTAACAATACCGACATTACGCTGGCATTATCAATTACTGTATTTACCGTAGGAAGTTCTTCGTGTTTAATAACTTTCAAAGACAAAAGGAAAGGATGCCTTAAATAACGAAAACCAAAAATAAGAGGCTTTGCCGACATATTAATTAAATCATAAGGTAATTCCTGAATATCAACCCGATCGATATTATCTACTTTAACAATTTCCGCCTCAGCAGTGCTCTTTTTTTCCGCCCCAATATAACCTGTCTCCCTGATTGCATCCAAAACCTCAAACCCGTTAAATTCAAGCTCACTTTGCTCATCGGTAAATATTTTCTCCGATACTACATTAAAAACAACCGTTCCTTCTTTTTCACTTTCAAAAGGCACAGTAAGAATTTCTTTTTCTTTTACTTTTTTTGTACTCCAATCCCGAATTTCCTGCCAATTTTGATTTTTTACATAAAGAACACTATAACCATGGGGAACAGATACTTTAACTTTAGCTATTGTATTTTGTAAAATATTCAATTTAAACCGGGTATTTACCCGTAAGGCATCATCTTCCAAAGAAAACAGGTTCATTGTTTCCGCATAAAGTTTAGCCGGCCCTTTCTTTTTTTCCACGACAATGGTCCGGTGCAACTTAACATTGACATAACTGGTGGTAGAAAGTATCGCCTTAACTTTGGTCTGAGCGGCAACCCTGGATATAGTTATTTGCTTGGCCTGAGGAACTTCTACTTTAACTTCTTTGAGCGGTATAGTCAGATTAAACAAAGTAATAGCAGTTTGAGGAATATTAAGATTCAATACATCAGGCCCCTTATCCAGAGCTGATTTAACGGAAAATTCCAGATCAATTATATGCTGTCCGGATTTAGGGGTGGTAAGCACATACCAACCACCTTCATTCATCACCAGAGCCGGTTTATCATTTAATTTAATTTCTTTTAAGGCTACTTTCTGCGGCAGGAGACGAATCTTGGGATAGGCTTTTCTTTCTTTTTTAAATATCTCTAAAAAGAAGCGAACTTTAAAAGTCGTACTTTTCTTTCCCATAATCCCGGAATATTCCGCTTTAGTAATTAAATAATCAGCAGGAGGCTGCAAGGGCTTTGTATACGGCGGTTTCATTTGTTGTAATAATTTTTTAAATTGCTCACGCTGTAAGACCACCATACCATTCTGGATGTTATATTCCACTTTTATTTCACTTCCGGTCTGAGCTATAAGTCTTTTAAATTCATCCCAGCTCAGTTTAATCTCGTCGGCATCAATTTTTAATAGTTTTTTAAACTCGCTCCAATCAATTCTTACCTGATTTGATTGATTACTTTCCGCATAAACAAAACCAATCAGCCCTTTACCTAAAAGAGACACCAAAGCTAAAAAACAAATACAGAACAAAATGCTACTCAACCCTTTTTTCAATTTCATTCACCCCTCCTTGATCTTTTTCTTTATTTTTTTATTATCTAAAAATATCCACACACATATTTTAAAACCATAAATTATTTTACCAGTAATACCTTGAAATTAATTACAATACATCCAATTATAGCACAAGAAAGTAAAAAAACAACTGTTTTTTTCTTCGCTTTTTTTGTTTGGGTGTTTTTGGGTGTTATACATTCAAAAAGCTCAGAACAAGTTCATACCACCCCTACCACTTTAAATCTTGTCTGGTTTTTTGTAGGGGTTGGATTCATCCAACCCGTTCAAATAAAATTGCTTAAAATTGATATCTTCAATCAATGGATTATTCTGAATATACTCTCGAATCTTCAATAAAGCTCTTTCGCCTCGAATTACATGTTCATAATAACCCCTTTGCCAAATTCTTTTTCTATTACTTTCTTTACTTACTAAAGCTTTAAATGTCCTAATAACTTCTCCCAAAGCTACCTTTACTCCATCAAATATTAAAATTGCATGAATATGCGTCGGCATGATAACCTGATAATCTATCTCTAATCCAGGAAAACGAACAGGTAAAAGATATAAAATACGCGAAATGATGTTCTCATATTGGTAACAGAGTGGTTTTTTGTTGTGAGTGCAAATGGTAACAAAATAGTATCCATTCTTTTTATAATCATAATTCTTTAAACGTATGTCTTTTCTTTTGGGCAAAATCTCAGGTGTCATAAACGTCACCCCTTTAACGTTTTTTTGTAGGGGTTGGATTCATCCAACCCGTTCATTTCGAGCATCATACATTCGACAAGCTCAGTACAAGTTCATGCCACCCCTACAACATATTTAATTATAGCACAAGAAAAATAAAAAACAAATATTTTTTCCCTGTTTTTTGGTCAAAGATAAAATAAGCTGTACAAACTTCATTAACGTACTACCCTTAAATAATTAGCAATACCTTTTCAACTAATTTCTTCCCATTTATTATCCACATAATTACCTATCCCGCTCGGCGAATAATTCAAGTATAGTTTTATAAACTCATTTTTAGCAGATATAAAACAAT
>JAGLHV010000091.1 GCA_023143305.1 bacterium
CCCCTACAATTGCTTTAAAAATCCGGGTTGTGACACAATCTGCAACCACGAAATGACAAATTTCCCGGATTATTACTTCTTCCTATCATGAGTGAGAACAAATTTTACAGGAATGCCGACAATCGTCAAGCAAGGGGTAAGGTTATAATTACTTCTGTTCCCCGGCCAACTTTAGATTTAATTTTAATACCCCCTTTATGTTTCTCAAAAATCATTTTACAAATGGAGAGACCAAACCCAAATCCCCGCGTTTTAGTACTAAATAAAGGTTTAAATATTTTATCTACACATTCCGGATCAATACCCGCTCCGGTATCTATAAACGATATTTCAACCTGTTTATCTGCTTGCCGGAAAACATCTATGTTAAGTACCCCCCCGTCATCACTCATTGACTCCACCGCATTTTTGATGATATTATTAAAAGCCATATAAAGTTGTTCTTTATCTGCATTTATAAAAATTTCTTCCACGGGAATATTTTTTATTATCTTTACTTTACTTAATACTTCCGATGAATCAATTGTATAATTAATAACTTCTATCAAATTTATCTTTTCCTTATGAGGATCTTTCATTCCGGAAAGACTTAAAAGACTGTCAATAATTAAGGCTGATTTTTTTACTTCCGCCTCGATAAATTCAATGTGTTTGCGCAACCCTTCATCTGCCGTTCCCAATTTCATTTTAAGATAATAGGCAGAGGTATTAATAATACTCAGAGGGTTGCGAATCTCATGTGATATGCTTCCTGCCAATTGCCCCAGGGTAGCCAAACGCCCTGCCACCAATAAATCTTCCCGGGTTTTACGCAACTGACGAGTTCTTTGCTCCACCATTTCTTCCAGATGTTCCCTGTGCCGTTTTAAAACAGCTTCCGTCTGCTTCATTCTTTCTAACAATCGGGCATTATCCAGAGAAATAGCTGCCTGATAAGTAAATAATTTAGTTAAGTCTATTCTTTCCGCGGTAAAAATGGAATCACTTAAACGATTTTCCAGATAAAGAATTCCGACTAATTTATTCTGCTTAACAATCTCCAGGCAAAGCACGGACTTAAGCTTCATTTCCTGAACTTCGGGATTATTTTTAAAAGGCCCTTTTTCCGAAGCATTTTCCAGCAATATCATTTCTTTAGTGCGATATACATAACGAACAATAGCATGACATATATCCGGAAAATCTTCCACCTTTTGATTTATGGTTTTTACCACGTTTTTTTCCAGAATATGACTCTCAGCACGAATAATCAAATCACCGTTTTCTTCCATAATCAAATATCCATGCTGGGCACCGGAACTTTCCAAAACCACATTCATAATTTTGTGTAAAATGACATTTTCTTCTGTTTCCGCCGGAATAACCAGGCAGGATTTCATTAAATAGTTTACATCTATATTGGGAAGCACGGGAACAGATTCAAGGGGTGCAGGCAAAAGAACCGGTAAATCTTCCTTAAAATGTTCCGAATATTTTTCCTTCAAACAAATTTCTTTTTGTTCCGCATGACATTTTTTATATAATCGAATTGCTTCCCTCAAAAAAGAACCTCTTAGATCTTCATAATGAGGTTTTGCTTTTATATATTCTTCCTCGGGGGTACAAATCCACCATCTATCACAATGAGGCCTTTTCTTCTGGCATTCTTTATACCTGGGACAAATTTTAGCAAAATCAGAAAGATCTGCGATAAATTCCCCCAAACATTCATTAAGATACCCTTCTAAAAATGTATAGCGGTATTGACAGGCCAGACTGATGGCATCAAAATATAAATTTCTGGCTTCCCTTAAGTCTCCCACTACCCGTTCTTTTTCTGCATAAACAAAAACCAGATAAGCTTTCAACAAAGGCCCTAAAGAAGCCCATTTTTCAATCTTCTTTATCAACGGCTGGATATATGATATTAACTTTTCTTTATCCTTATATTTAATTCCCCGTTCATGCAAACGTAAAGCGTTCAGTACTAAAAAAATATGCCATTGCCGTTTCAATACATTATCGGTCAAACCGGTTAAATAATCTTTGACCTTTTGTAAAAACTCCTCAGCTTTTTTATATTCTCCAAAATAATAACAGGAAAAAGCCATATGCACATAATAACTTCCTACCGAAGCAATATGATTTTCTTTTTCCCATTGTTTTAGTTTTTTCTCCATGGAAACAGGAATATAATCCTTTTTCATTGGTTCTACCCAGGAAGCCTGCATTGCCTCTGCCAGATGAACGGAAAAATATAAATGATATTTATTAGAAAATTCCAGACATTCCCGGGCATATTCCTGGATTTTCAAAAAATCAGCTCCCTGCACCTGTAAATTCCACATCAACGGTCCATAAGAAAGTCCTGCATTATAAAGGTCACCTGAATTTTTACCGCATTGTATGGACTTTAGACAATAATCAACGATATCTTCCGGATGACTACGGGAATGCATATTACACCAGACTATACCGTTCATTCCCCGGGTAGCGCCAAAAGTATTGGGATATTTTTCACATAAATTACGCGCAAGGTCTTCGTATTTAAAAGCTTTTTCAAATTCACCTTTTTCTGCCAAATAAAGGCCCATAATAGAAAAAGAATAAATTACCGATTCATCCATTATTCCGGCCAAACATTGCTGAGTTGACTGTACTGCGGAAAGATACAATTGCTCTACAAAACCCGACATATATAAATCCGGAATAAGTTCACTATAAAAAGATAATTCGATTTTTCCTCTTCGATCCTGAGTAAAGGGCATATTAAGAATTGTCTTCCAGATATCAATATCTTTGGTTTCAATCTCTTTCATCAGTTGTTCTCTTTTCCGGTCTGCTTTCCGGGAATTAACCGGTATTTTTTTATTAAAATAAGCTAAACCGCGATTGGCAATCTCAATAGCTTTAATAAAATTACCAATGGAAGAAAGAGAGGTAGTCTGTTCTGCCAAACATTCTGCTTTATCCAGATCTGTCTTGGCATTATCCAGTAATTGATTGATTAATTTCTCGGAATTATCATAATTGCCGCACATTAATTCTGTCTTTGCTGCCTTTTGATAAATCTTAAACGTTTCTTCATAATGGGTTGCCCAGCAATCTTCGGGAAGAATTTCTCTGGCTAATCTAAAATATTCATTAGCTGCTTTTGTTGCCAGGGCAGCCAAAGCTTTATTTCCCGCTTTATAATTTATCATTGATAAATGATAAGTAGTTTTATTATCCAACACCCCGGGGCGCCCCAGATTTAAATGGTTAGCTATGGAAAAAAAATTATCCAGTTTTTCCAAATCCGTTCCTTCCGGGATAACTGATAATAGGTGATTTCCTATATCCCAATGTATTCTAACCCTTTTTTCAGAATCAATTTTATTCAAAATGGCTTCCTGCACCCGATCGTGAACAAACTGCAAATCATTTTTATTTTCCATCAAAAGGCCCTGTACTAATGTGAGCTTTAAAATCTCAAAAGTATTTACTAAGGGGACTTCTTTAACCATTGAAATATCAGTGGGTGAAAAAAGATTACCCATACAAGCACAATATTCAAGTAAGTCTCTAGTCAAAAAAGGTAATTTCTGCATTTTAGCACTAAAAAGAGCTACTACAGTAGACGGCATATTTGTTTCTCTTATTTTATTAAAATCCCATTGCCAATGTTGACTTTCATCTAAAAAAATCAAATTTTCATTATGAAGATAAGATAAAATCTCACTTACGAATAAAGGATTTCCTTCTGAAAGGTCGGTGATGAAAATAGATAATTCTTCATTTTGAGCAAGAGGCGAATCAAGAATATAAGCTACCATCTCATGACAATATTTGTGTTCCAACGGTACCAGTTCAATTTGTTGAAGCGGTTGCTTGTTTTCTTTAATTTTTTGTATCAACCGTAGTAAAGGATGACCGGTCTTTACTTCATTGTGACGATAAGCTCCAATAAAAAAAAGATAGCTGTAATCCCGGCAATTATTAAAGACACTCTCTAAAAAATCAAAAGTAGCTGTATCACACCACTGAAGGTCATCAATAAATAAAATAAGAGGGTTTTCCCGGCTGGCCAAACAACTTAAAAATTTACCAAAAAGGTCATTAAACCGATTTTTTGATTCCACCGGGGGAAGCAATTTAACTTCCGGCTGAGACCCAATCAATATTTCCAATTCCGGAATAACATCGGTTATAATTTTAGCATTTGATCCTACAACCTTAATGATTTTCTCTTTCCAGATTTTAACCCGGGCATCACTTTCGGTTAATAATGTTCTGATTAAATTAGATAAACTTTGAATAAGTGCACTATAAGGAACTTTCTTTTGATAAAGATCGAATTTTCCGGAACTAAAATAACCCCTCTGTTCAATAATCGGCTTTTGCAGTTCCTGAATCAACCTGGTCTTTCCAATACCCGGTAATCCGGAAACAAATAAAGAACGAAAAAAACCCTGTGTTACCTGTTGATATTCATTCAGAATTGTTTTTACTTCATTCTTGCGGCCTACCATTTTTGAAATAAAGGTAACCCTCCAGGCATAAGTATCGCTGCCCAGAGCAAAGTCAGCAATAGTTCCCCCATCCAGATATTGATCACGGCATTGTATAATATCTGCCAGCAGTATCTTCCCACTCTGATAACGTTTTTCCGGCTGTTTGAGAATCAACTTAGCCACTATCTTACTTATCATTTTAGGAATTCGAGGATTCAACTCGCTAATATATAAAGCTTCTTCTGCCAGATGAGAATGAATTAATTCCAAAGGATCAAGCGAAAAAAAAGGAAGTTTGCCGGTTAATAATTCATAAAAAATAATCCCTAAGGAATAAAGGTCGGAAGAAAATTCCACCCGGTGATTTATCCGGCCGGTTTGTTCCGGAGATGTATAAGCCAGAGTTCCTTCAACAAATGAACGGTCATAAATAAAGTGACTTACTTCCCTGACGTCTATAGAAGAGATAAAATCTATTAATCGAATTTCCAGTGTCTGAGGATTAATTAATATATTATGCGGCTTAACGCCCCCATAAATAATACCCGCTTCATGGACTTTATTTAATGCCTGAGTTAAAGGGCAACTTATTGCAAAAAAATCTTCCAAAGAAACTTCATCTTGAGTTGAGGCCCATTCATTAAGCGGAATACCGTCAAAATAATCCCGAACAATAAAAGGAATATTATTCTTAATTTCAAAAGATAAAGGCTTTACCAGCACAGGATCTTTTAAAACTTTTAACCGTTCAATTTTTTGCCGGAAATGTATTTTTCGATGTTCGGGAAGATAACTAACTTTTAAAATCTTTAAAACCAATAGTTTCTCAGGGTCTTTTTTATTAAAAACTTTATAAATAATTGATTGGGTGTCTTCTCTAAGTTTCCGGACAATTTCATAATTGGAAATAGATATCTTTTTTTCGTTCATTATTCCAATCTATCCTTTTTTTTAAATTGAGTTCTAATTCATCAAGTACTATTTCAATCTTTAAATTATTATTCCGCTTGAATTTCACACTAACAATGCTTTTTCAATCATCACTTTTAAATCATCTACATTAAAGGGTTTTTGCATAAAAGCAAAAGCACCATCATCAAATGCTTTATCCGAATTTTTTATAGAACTAAAACCGGTCAAAATAATTACTATTATTTTCTCATTTATTTTTTTTATTTCCTTTAATAAATCTAACCCCGACCCATCGGAAAGCTTAATATCGACCAGAGCTAAATGATAAAGATTTTCTGTTATTTCTTTTTTTGCTTGAGCAATACTTTCGACAGCAGTTATCTTATAACCTTCTTCTTCTAATATTAGACCCAGAATCTCACTATTTCTGGCATCATCATCTACAATAAGAATATTAATGTTTTTCTTCATTTTTATTTTATTCTTCCTCTTTCTAAACTACTCGCTACAACTTACTTGCCCATGAACCACTCGTTTCACTCGGGTACATGGTTCTCCGCCAATTTTCTTTTCATAAATTTATTTAAATATCTTTAACTGCCCTAAACTACTCACACAGCTTGCCATGTACCTGAACAAAGTGAATGGTACATGGCCACAAACTTTTAGTAATACCACC
>JAGLHV010000092.1 GCA_023143305.1 bacterium
AGTTTAACCCAGTCTATTTTTTCTTTTTCCATTTTATTTTTTTAAGACAAAACTTTTTTTATAGTATAAAAATTTCTTTCGAAAGTCAAGAAAAATAAACTACCCCCCAGCTTGCTGCGGAGAACTAAGCCGTAACGAGTTTTTCTTCCCGATGAAGCCTGACAGAAATAAGTTTAGAAACCCCAAATTCTTCCATAGTAACACCGTATAAAACGTCAGCTATTTCCATTGTTTTCTTATTATGAGTAATTATACTAAACTGAGTTTTTGAAGAAAAATCTTTAAGTAAATGTATAAAACGAACTAAATTAGCATCATCAAGAGGAGCATCTACCTCATCAAAAACACAAAAAGGAGAAGGTTTTACCAGATAAAAAGCAAATAAAAGAGAAATTGCTGTTAATGCCTTTTCCCCTCCCGATAAAAGTGAAATGTTCTGTAATTTTTTACCCGGTGGTTGTACAATAATATCTATCCCTGATTCTAAAATATCATTTTCATTAGTTAAAACTAAATCTGCCTCTCCTCCTTCAAATAAATTCTTAAATACCTCTTTAAAATGTTCGCGGATTTTTCCAAAAACTTCTCTAAAACTAGTCTTAGTAGTAACATCCACCTTGTTTATAACCTGGTGTAAATCTTTTTTCGCCTTTAGTAAATCTTCTTGTTGATTATTTAAAAAATCCCATCTTTCCTGTAAACGACCGTATTCTTCCGGTGCGGCCAGATTTACCATGCCTAAAGATTCTACTTTTCGTTTTAAACTTTCAATCTCAGCTTCCGAAACTTCTACCTCAGGACAATAAGTATTTGCCTCATTTCTATCTAAGTGATAATCCTTTTTAAATTTATTCCCAATGGCTTCAATTTCCATCCGGGTACGCATATTCTGCAATTCAAACTGATGTAATTGTTCTTGTGTTTTATTAGAAGATACTCTGATTGATTTTAAATCTTCCTCTTCTTTTTTTAATTGTTGGTTTATTTCAAATTTTACCGATTGAATATCCTTTAATCTTTCATTCAAGCTGTCTTTTTCTTTATAAAAGTTCTCGATTTTGCCATCCTCTGCTCCTTTAGTTCCCTCTAATTCTTCCTTTCGTTTATCAAAATACGCCAATTCGCTTTGTTTATTCTTAATTTGATTTTGCAATATATTCTCTTCTACTTTAAATCTTTTTATGTCTTTTTTGAAGTTTTCTACTCTTTCAATGTTTCTGGAAACTTCTGTTTTTAACAAAATCATTTCTTCTTGGAGAATTTTATAAGTATTTTTCTTTTTTTCTAAATCTTCCTCTATTAACTCTATGTTTTCTTCTGTTTCTTTTTCTTTCTTTTCATATTCGGTGAATTCCTGTTTTAATTCTGCACCCACGTTTTCCTTGCTTGAAATTTCTTTATCCAGATTTTCTTTTTCCCGCGAAATTGCTTCTAATTCTACTAAAAGCAATTTATTTTCTTTTTCTTTTTGTTCTCTGTCTTTTTGGAGTTTGGTGAGAAATATTTTTTCTTCTTCTATTTTAGGCAATTTATCCTGCTCAAATTGCAGTGTTTCATCTAATTGTTTGGAAATACTTATTATTTGGTCTAATAGTGCTGTGATTTCTCTTAATTTTTTCTCTATTTCCGATACATCATAGTTTTGTATATTTTCCTGTAGATTTACCACTGCTTCTTTTAGTTGTAACATCTGTTCTTTGCTTTCTTTTGATGCTAAGTCTTTATCTTTTTTATCAATCAGCATCAATTTTTTCTGCTCGGCAAATGATTTTAATATTTTTTCCTTTTCATCAATTAATTGCTGGATTTTATATTCTTCCTGTTCTATTAATTGCTTTTGTTTTTCTTTATTTGTTTTATCCTCTAATAGTTTTTCTCTTTTCATTTTAAAATTTTCCAGATATATTTCTGAAGCGGAAATTTTATTTTCAACTTGAGATTTTTGAGTTAATAAATTTATTATTTCTTCTTTGCCCGCCCTAAAGCGATTATCCAATTCTTTTAATTGTTCTTCTGCCTTTCTGAAACTATCTTCTTTCTGGGAATTTTTTTCTCCTTCCTGAGAAGTTTTTCCCTGATAAAAATTAAAATCTTCTTCCGTCTTTTTTAATGAAGCTACTAAATCTCCCAGTCTCTCCTGAAATTCTTTGATTTCTTTTGAATTATTCTCTTTTCTTGAAATTAATTCTTCCTGTCGAATTCGATGCGACTGAATTTTGTCTTCCAAATGAATAATTTCCGAAGATTTTCTGAAAACTTCTTCCTGAACACTTAAGATGTCTTTTTCTTTACCGGTTAATTCTGTTTGCAGAGAAACTATACAAGCTTCTTTTTGAGTTATCTTTGTATTAATTCCCTGGGTTTCCTGACCGAAATTTTGTAGTTGTACTGCTTCTTCCTTTTGTTGTTGTTCAAGTTTTTTTAAGTTTTGTACTAAAAAACCAACTTCTATTTTTTTTAATTCCTCTTTATGCTTTTGAAATTGACGGGCTTTTCTCGCTTGATAATCCAAAGAACCGATTTGTCGTTTAACTTCACTCATTATATCCTGCAACCGCTCAAGATTTTGCTCTGTCTTTTCTATTTTTCGCAAAGCTTCTTCTTTGCGGGATTTATATTTGGTAATCCCTGCTGCTTCTTCAAAAATCAATCGCCTTTCTTCCGGTTTCGCATTAATGATAAATTCTACTTTCCCCTGCTCGATTAAGGAATAACTATCTACCCCTAAACCTGTATCCATAAACAATTCAGTAATATCCTTTAATCTACAACGGATTTTATTAATATAATACTCACTCTCCCCGGAACGAAACAAACGACGCATAATATTTACTTCTTTATAATCAACAGGAAGAATATTCTGTGAATTATCCAGTGTAAGAGACACCTCTGCCATACTCAAAGGCTTTCTGCTGCGAGAACCATTAAAAATGACATCTTCCATCCGTTTTCCCCGTAACTGATGAGTGCTTTGTTCTCCCATAACCCATTTTATTGCATCTACAACATTTGTTTTTCCGCAGCCATTGGGCCCTACAACAGCAGTAATACCCGGCTCAAATTTTATCTTTAACCTATCGGCAAAAGACTTAAATCCGAAAATTTCCAATTTTTTAAAGTACACTTTTTAAACTCCTTACCAAAATATGTCTAAATTTAATATATTTTGTTATTTTAGCATTTTTCCTTTCATTTTTCAAGAAAAAACCTTCCGTAAAGCCCTTCATCTTTTATTCCGCCAATACAATTGCCCTTGTTCTCCCTATTAACAACCACCATATTTACAACGGAACTATTTTCTTAAAACTGCGTTTTCCCACCTGAAGTATATATTCCTTATCCATGATTAAATCAAGATTTTCATCTTCTATCTTTTTTTGATTTACTTTTACCCCTCCCTGCCTAATTAATCTTTTAGCCTCATTCTTGCTTTTAACTAAGTTTGCTTTTAATAACATGTCTATAATCCATATCGTTTTTTCTTTTATTTCAATTTCTTCTATATCCCGGGGTATTTCCTTGGAAACAAAAATTTTTTCAAAATCTTTTTCCGACTGAGAAGATATGTTTTGGTCATAAAACATGGCAACAATATGTTTGGCCAGATTTCTCTTAGCATCCCGCGGATGCTGTCCTTTCACCTCTCCCAACGAAATATCAGTCAATAATTGATAATATTTCAACATTAACTCATCAGAAATAGACATAATTTTACCAAACATATCCTGAGGGGAATCCGTAACTCCTATATAATTATTCAAGCTCTTACTCATTTTTTTTACCCCGTCAGTGCCTTCCAAAAGAGGTAAAGTAATTACTATCTGTGGTTCCTGCCCAAAATCACGTTGTAATTCCCTTCCTACTAAAAGATTAAATTTCTGGTCTGTTCCCCCTATTTCCACATCCGCCTTCAACTCTACCGAATCAAAGCCCTGAAGTAATGGATAGATGAATTCTAATATGGTAATATCGGTATTTTGCTTGTAGCGTTTAGAAAAATCCGCCCGTGCCAGCATTTGAGCTACTGTATAATGTGCGGATAATTTTATCATATCTTCCAGACTCCAGTGATTAAACCACTGGCTGTTAAGAATCAGTTTGGTGCGGCTTTTATCCAGTATTTTAAAAATCTGGTCGGCGTAAGTTTTTGTGTTTTCTATTATCTTTTCTTTGGTTACCGGTTTTCTGGTCTCGGATTTACCCGAGGGGTCCCCTATTTGAGCAGTAAAATCACCAATAATAAACAAAATTTCATGGCCCAGTTCTTGAAATTGCTTTAATTTCCGTAAAATTACTACATGCCCAAGATGAATATCCGGGGCAGTGGGATCCGCTCCGAATTTTATGCGTAACGGTTTTCCTCTGTTTAGTTTTTTAATTAATTCTTCCTCGGGAATAATTTCTACTGTATTTTTCCTTATTTTTTCCAATATTTTTTCTTCTTTTTTCATAATTTCTCCTATATTTTTATAATAAAATTAATTTTTAAAGATTATACAAAATTATCCCTGATTAGGCAAGAATTAGCTTTTTTAAGTAGTGTCAAAACGGCAACTGCCCTTAAAAAATAAGAAAAAGAAAACTCCCTATATTTAATAATGCTACAACCAGGCAGGTTCCGGGAATCCCTAAAATCGGCAAAAGAAAAACACTGGCTAAAAATGCTCCTAAACAAGCCCCAAACAAGTCCAATCCATAAGTAACCCCTGCCGTTTTGGATAATTCTTCTTTTTTAAACTGTAAATATAATTTATTAGCTAATGGAAATTGAAATCCTCCGATAAAACCGGCAATTATAGGAATTATTGAAAAAACAATATTTGACCCTAAATAGAAACTAATACAACCTGTTTGTCGAGAAAATATCCGGAATAATATGGGAAGGAAGAGAGGATAAATACAAACAAACAGCTGTATTTTAATAAAAAGTCTTAAATCTCCTTTTTTTCTTTCAATCAATTTAGTAATCCACCAGCCTCCTAAAATCAGACCTACCATAAAAGAAGTAATAATAATACTCAATTTATAATATACATAACCGTAAATAATCTGAAAAGAAAGCAAAGTAACTACTTGAAAGGTAATTTCGGCAAATCCGGTAGTAAATACAGCTAATAAAATAGTATAGGGGAAAAACTTTGCATAAAACTTCTTTTTTAACAAAATAAAAATAAAAACAATGATATAAAAAAATACTACCGTTAAATAAATTTTTTGTACAGTAATTGTCTTAAACAAATTTTTAAGGCTAAATTTAAAATAACTATTCCATAAAATCATATCGTAAAAATAAGAAATTGGCTGAAAATCAGTATTAATTTTAACTTTCTCCGGAGATCTTAGTCTTTGTTGCAAATAATCTATCCTCTCCCGGGATAATTCCGCTGATAAATAATAATCGCGAATATATTCGGTCTTGATTTTATAATTTTTTAATCTTTGAGCAAGAACACGCCATTGATCGGTAAGTAAATTTTTATTTTTGGCGGCAAAGAAAAAATTTACATCCCCGGGAAAAACTTTTATTTCACTAAAAACTGTTTTTAAGGTTTCCAAAAGCGAAAGTAAAAGCTGTTTTTGTTCTTCCCCTATATAATTAGGTGAAGAATTTATTCCAAAGCAAAAAACTCCGTCGTCTCGTAAAATCCTTTTTATCTCTTTAAAAAACTCCTTAGTATAAAACCGGTTCAGTTGTGCGGTAAACGGTTCGGGAAGATTTACAATTATTACATCATAAGTATTCCCTGTTTTTTTAACAAAAAGACGGCCGTCCATATTTTTTAAATTTAAGCGGGAATCATCTAACACCGTATGGGACAAAGAAGGAATATATTTTTTAGCTAATTTAATCGTCAGGGGATCTAATTCTATATAATCGACTTTCTTCAAAGGATATTTAAACATTTCCTCTAAAACGCCTCCCACCCCACCCCCGATAAGCAATACTTCCTGTGGAAATGAATGTTGAAGAAAGGGAAAATGCACTATTTTTTCACAAGTTAGTAAATCAGGAACAGTAAACATATATAATCCATTATTGAAAAAAG
>JAGLHV010000093.1 GCA_023143305.1 bacterium
CGATTAATCCCATGCAAAATAAAGCCGATTCCCCCGCACAACCCGGAAAGGGAATCTAAATTCGCAGCAGTAGCTGTTCTATAACCTATACGGCAACTAATAGGAAACTTCTTAATCCCGCTAAAAATATATTCTCCCCCAACATTAATACTAATATCTTCATCAATGGGAGCTACACTATCCAAAGCAAAAATTAAATTTTGCTTTAGTTGATAACTTAGTCCCAATCGGATATTTAATGGTAGAGGGGCCCCTTCTTCAATAAATTTTATTTCCGGACCAATGTTTTTTACTACCAAAGCAAGCCGCGTTTTAGTAAAAAGGTTATATAATAAACCTAAATCAACTGCATAGCCAGTTGCATTTTCACCATCCAGCTCCTGTTGAATAAACTTAAAAGTTACTCCACTCATTACAGGTCCCAATTCACGGGCATAAGTTACATTTATTGCTAAATCATATGGACTAAACGTTCCATCTTCTTGTCTATATTCATCCATCCTATCAATTTTTGCCATGGAAAGATAATTGATAGAGGCACCAATAGCTCCTCTCTTTACCGGCTGAGCATAGGCAACATAATCATAATTCATACTTTCTAACCATGAAGCGTGCATTGCTGAAATCTCTCTGCCTTCAATTTGATTTAATCCGGCAGGATTCCAATAAAAGGCACTTATCTCGTCTGCTATAGCACTATATGCCTCTCCCATACCAATAGCTCTCACTCCACACCCTATTTTTAAAAATTGTGCTCCGGTTGTTCCTGCTTCATCTTTAGAAAATAATCCTGCATAAGACATACTGTTAAGGAAACTAAACAGAATAATTAAAGATAAAAAAAGTGTTATAGTACTTTTCTTAAGGATATTAAACATCTTTTTACCCTCCTTTTATGATAAATATTTTTATTCCTGTAGACAGAAATTTAAACCGGTCTAAAAAATTACCCATCATTTAACGAATTATTACTACTCTTCCGGATTTTTTGTTTCCTTTGCTATCAGTAATAAAGTAAATATACACTCCGCTAGCTATTTTTTTACCGGCATTATTTTTAATATCCCAAAGTGCCTCTCCCCCATCGGGAACTTTTATCTCTTTAACCAACTGTCCTTCTAATGTATATATTTTTATTACGGCTCCTTCCGTTAAAGAATCAAACGTCATTATCGGCAAAGAGTGTTTTCCTTTTCTATAGGGATTAGGATAAACTTTTACTTGAGAAAGATCGGTAAACGAAAAGTAGTCTCTAATGGTAAAAGAAGATGAATATTGATTCATAATATTTGCAGGGTTACTCAGATCCCGGGCATCAATTGTAACATTAACTACCTGCGAAAAGAAGAAATTTTGCGGTGGGTCATATGTTAAAACATATTGGGCACTTGTGCCGGTAATCATTGGAACAACAGTTATTCCGGCAACAGTCATAATAATAGACGATTGCTCTATTCCCATCCCATCGTCACAAAGACTAACTGTAATGTTAGTATTTTCTGTTACGCTTGTTGCCCCGTTAAGAGGATTTATAGTTGTGACATACGGAGGTTCCGTATCTAATAAACGGGTAAAAAAGATATCAAACATATCATTTCCATTTCTTTTGTCGATCCATGTTATATAAGCTCTATTATAATCATCCACATCTATTCGGGGCAAAGAATGCGAAACAGTTTGTGTATCATTGTGAATAATATAATCTGTAGAAAATGTCTGTCCTCCATCTAAAGATTGGTCGTAAAAACAAGTGCTTGAGCCGGTCCTGCTATCATGCCACACAACATGAATAATCCCTTTATTTATCGCCAGTCTTGGAGGAAAAACATAACTATATTCAGCATCCATATATGTGTCTGTTATTTTGACACTATTTTCAAAAGAATAACCCCCATCAATGGATTTTGCTATATATATATCATTTAAGTAAGGTGAAACTGAAGGAGACCCATCATCTCTCCAATCTTTCCAAATTACATAAATTACCCCTGAAGAATCTATTTTAATCGTAGATTCCTCCTGGTCATTAGTATCAACATCATTTACTCTTACATTAGTTGAATAGGTTACTCCATAGTCACTGGATTTAGCTAAGAAAATATCTTTATTTCCGTCCCGGCTATCATTAAAGGTTACACAAACATCACCCGATATAGGATTAACGTCAATAGAGCCCCAAGTCTGTTCTATAAGCCCTCCAATATCATCTACTTTGACCGGAATCTCAAAGCTTGTTCCACCATCTATTGATCTTGCCACACAAATATCCCCGTTATCACCTAAATGATATCTGTTATAATCAGTAAAGGATACATAAATATAACCGTTATTTTTATCTATTGCTATATATGGTTGAAATCGCCATGGATAATTTCCAGGACTTATATTAGGAACTACAACATCTGTTCCCCATGTTAGTCCTCCATCAATTGATTTATCCATATAAATATCTATCTTTGAAAACCACGAACTATCATCGGCCCAATCACGGTAATCATACCAAACCACATATATATTACCACTATCATCGATTGCAATATCTGACCCATAAATTTTATAAGATGGAGGATAGGTAGCACTGACATCATTTACCCTCGTAGCAGTAGAAAAAGAAATTCCTTCATCAACAGATTTGGAGAAAAAAATACTTTCGTTAACCTCATCATGCCAGACAATATAAATTATTCCCTCATTAGTTACTGCTATTGACGGTTCCCTATCATCGATTAAATTTCCCGGATCTACATTTACCTGGACATTTGGCAAAAAAGTTGCTGCTTTTGCAGTAGGAGAAATTAATACAGATAAAAAACCCAAAAGCCCGATTAAAAACATATTATGATATGTTTTTAATTTACAGATACTTAAAAATCTACTAATCATTATATTCCCTCCTTTTTAAAATCTTTCTCTGCTTATTTAAAGCAATCTAATTCTCATTTATTTCTGCTTCATTAGATTCACCAACTTTTGTTTTCTTTAAAAATTTCCCTATTGAGTATATACTATTGATTTATACCTGTTTTGAAATAGAGGCCTTCTTTATTTTATGCTTTTCACTATAATATATCCATATTATTTGTTTTGTCAAGTTTTTTATATGGCAAGCACATCCTTCTTTTTAGGTTTATGATTAGCTTTCTGGCTAATCAAGGATATGCCTTCTTTTGTCAATCTTTTCTTTTTTGAAAGTCAGAAGAATATCTTATACTATCTTTTTAATAGGAGTTTTTAATAGTTTAAAGAGTTGAATTTATATGATGAATTTATTACAATGCATATGAGTACTTAATCTATAATAATCTATATTCCTTTTTTTAAAAAAATGAAATATTGTTATCACTGCCATACAATTTGGGAAGGGTTTAATCAACCCGGAAGAAGAGAGACCTGCCTTAAATGTGCTGAGGATTTACATGTATGTTTAAACTGCAGATTTTATGACCAACACAAATCAAATCAATGTCAGGTCAATAATCTTGATCCGGTAAAAAACAAAGATAAAGCAAATTTTTGTGACGAATTTCATTTTGCCGATAAGCCCTTACCGGAAAAAAATAAAAATAAAACGGACCAGGCAAGGGAACAATGGAAGAACTTATTCAAAAAGGAATCTTAGTTAAGGGTACTACCGATTACCGGTATCCCGATGCTCCTCAAGTGATATAGACAGATAATCATAGCTCTAAGGCGAAAAAAATTATTAGAAAAATGCGTATACCAGACAAAGACAGGAGTTATCCGTGATTTTCTCAGAAGGGGAATATAAAAAGGCGGGCATTATCGAATAAAAAGGGTTTTTAGCTATGAAAATGATTAAAATAATATTGGAGAAATTTGAGAAATTATTAAGGATTTTTTTTATTGCCAGTATTGTTTTTACTTTGACAGGATTTTTAAGTAGATATGGTTTGCTTTTTGATAGGGCAGCACATTTTAGAATGCAATATTTTTTTCTGCAATTGGTGTTTGTTTTTTTATACATTATTTTAAAATACAGGAAAGCATTATTTATAGCAGCATTAGTTACTGCTATTAATTTAACGCAAATTCTTCCTTTGTATATTAAACCATCGCCGGTTAATTTTTCAGAGTTAAAAGGGCTTAATAGAATAAGTATTCTTTCTATCAATTTGCGGAAGGATAATAAAAAATATAGAAAAACAGCTGAATATATAAAAAGTATTAATCCGGACTTTCTCTTATTGACCGAGGTTAATCAAGAGTGGTATAAAGCTTTATCAGACATACTAAAACAATATACCTGTAATAAGTTTCTTCTTCGGGAAGACTGTTTTGGTATAGGACTGTTTAGTAAATTAGAATCTAACCGGATGATTGTTAAAGACTATGTAGGGATTAATCTTCCCACTATTGTTGCCGAGTTTAATATCAAAGAAGAACCGTTAACTTTAATATTGGTGCACACTCTTCCTCCGGCCAATAAATATTACTATTCTTTACGTAATAAACACTTGGCAAACATTAGTTTTCAACGAAATCACTTAAGTAAAAATTTAGTTATAATGGGAGATTTGAATACAACATCATGGTCGTTTTCCTTTAAAAACTTATTAAAAAAAATGGATTTAAAAGATTCCCGCAAAGGGTTTGGCCTGCAAAATAGTTGGCCGACTCCTTTTCCTTTGCTTCGAATTGCAATCGATCACTGTCTGGTTAGTAAAAATATTATAGTTTTAGAACATAAAATAGGACCTAATATCGGGTCAGATCATTATCCGGTATATGTTCAATTAGGATTAATCAAATAGGAAAAAGTATGCGGGATTGGATTTATAAATACTTGTGGTTAATAAAAGTTATTTTTCAGGGGTAGGTGTAATACATCGTATAAGGAGGTTTGTATGATTAAAGATTTGGTTTTAAAGAATAGGAGTTATCGGCGATTTTATCAGGAGCTTCGTATAGAAAGTCAAACACTGAGAGAACTGGTTGACCTGTCCAGACTTTCTGCTTCCGGCAGTAATTTGCAGCCGCTAAAATATATGCTTTCTTGTGATAACGAAAAGAATACTTTAATTTTTCCCCACCTTGCCTGGGCAGGTTATCTTAAAGACTGGCCTGGTCCGGATGAGGGGGAAAGGCCTTCGGCATATATCATCATTTTGGGGGACACCCAAATCAGAGATTCTTTTGGTAGTGACCCGGGTATAGCAGCTCAAAGTATTTTGCTGGGTGCGGTGGAAAAAGGTTGGGGAGGATGTATTATTGGGGCGATAGAGCGAAAGAGGTTAAGGGATAGTCTCCGGATTTTATCCCGGTATGAGATACTTCTGGTCCTGGCTTTGGGTAAGCCTAAAGAAACAGTGGTAATTGAAAAAGTGAAGAGTTCCGGAGATATAAAATACTGGCGTGATATTGCGGCGGTGCACCATGTGCCCAAGAGGTCTTTAGATGAAATTATTATAGAAGAATAGAAGTTGTTTTTTCCAAAAGCAACGAAAAGATTTTATTTAATTGTGGTGGAAGAAGAGTCTATTCCCTTAATAATAATAAGTGTTCAGTAGGAATAAAAAAATATTTTACTTGTATTACGATTATTTTACTACACTAATGTATAGATACAAAGATTTAAAGTTCTGTGGAAAATTATTAACAATAAGGGAAAAAGTACACAAGGGAGAATTAGGGAACAATAAATTAAACTATTAAACAAAATTTCTCAATATTTTTAATTATAAAAAAAAGGGGAGTCGTTAAACTTAACCTGTCTTAACAACTCCCTTTTCTTTTTTTTACAATTCTGTTTTACATCAAGTAAATCGTAATTATTCTGGTTTGTCGTCCGGGTTTCTTTCTTGGTCACGTTCTTCTGTCTCGTCGCCTCCGGTTTGACCAGGTCCAGGTCTTTCCTGTTCATCTTCACGCTTTTCATGCTGTTCGGTACTTTGACCACCGGCAAAAACTAACAGTTGTCCGGAAACAATAACTACTGCAAAAACAATAATTAGAAGAATACATAGTTTTCTCATAT
>JAGLHV010000094.1 GCA_023143305.1 bacterium
ATATATTTAGATCACAATGCTACTACTCCTACCCACCCGGAAGTAGTTAAAGCAATGTTACCTTATTATACAGAAATTTACGGCAATGCCTCCAGTTTTCATCAGTTTGGGCAACAAGCACGAAAAGCGGTTGAAGAAGCAAGAGAAAAAGTCGCCGATTTTATTGGGGCCGATGCCGGTGAAATATTTTTTACCAGCGGTGGAACGGAGGCGGATAATTTTGCTATTAAAGGAATAGCTTATGCAAATCAGGCTCAAGGAAAACATATCATAACTTCACAGATAGAACATCTTGCAGTTTTAAATCCTTGCAAATATTTAGAAAAACAGGGGTTTAGGATTACATATCTTCCGGTAGATAAACATGGTTTGATTAATCCGGAAGAAGTAAGAAAAGCAATAACCGATGAAACAATTCTTATCAGTATTATGCAGGCCAATAACGAAACAGGAACAATCGAGCCCATTGCTGAGATTGGAAAAATAGCTAAAGAGAAAGCAATTTATTTTCATACAGATGCAGTTCAGTCCGCAGGTAAAATTCCGGTAAAGGTGAAAGAATTGAATGTGCATTTAGTTTCTTTATCCGGGCATAAACTTTATGGGCCCAACGGTATGGGAGCCCTTTATATTGCTAAAGGAACAAGAATTCAGCCTTTGATGCTTGGTGGACACCATGAGAAAAATAAACGGGCAGGAACAGAAAATGTTCCGGGAATTGTTGGTTTAGCTAAGGCCGTAGAAATTGCCCAAATTACCGGGGAGGAAGAGGCAGTTCGGTTAACTAATTTACGAAATAAATTAGAAAGTCTTATCCGTGAAAAAATAGAAGATGTTTATTTAAATGGGCATCCTGAAAAAAGACTACCCAATACTTTAAATATGAGTTTTGAATTTATAGAAGGAGAATCGATAATACTCAACCTGGATATGAAAGGTATAGCTGTTTCCAGTGGTTCAGCCTGTACCTCCGGTTCTTTAAATACTTCCCATGTTTTGAAAGCAATGGGAATAGAGGCGGCAGTTGCTCAAGGGTCAATAAGATTTAGTTTGGGAAAGGATAATACAGATGAAGATATTGACTATGTGTCGGAAGTTTTACCGGAAATTGTATCCCGTTTACGGGCAATGTCTCCGCTTTATAAAAATAAAAAGGAATAAGTAAAAAAGATGAATAATCTATCCCTGGTTGAAAAAATAATGAAGTTAAAAGAAAAAAGAAAAGCTGTTATTCTCGTTCACAATTATCAGCGGCCGGAGGTACAGGATATTGCCGATTATCTTGGAGATTCTTTAGAGTTGAGCCGGAAGGCAGCACAGACGGATGCGAAAGTAATTGTTTTTTGCGGAGTCCATTTTATGGCTGAGACAGCCGCAATTCTTTCACCGGATAAGACGGTATTAATGCCGGATATAAATGCCGGATGCCCTATGGCGGATATGGTGAATGCAGAAAAAGTTAAAGAATTAAAAAGAAAACATCCTGAAGCCGCGGTGGTTTCATATGTGAATACAACAGCGGAAGTAAAAACAGAATCGGATGTTTGCTGCACTTCGGCAAATGCCACAGAAGTTGTAAAATCAGTGAAGAGCAGGGAAATAATTTTTCTTCCTGATAAGTATCTGGGCCATTATGTTTCCTGCCGAACAGGCAAAAATTTAATATTAGTTAATGGGTACTGCCCTGTCCACCTCAAAATTTTAGCTCAGGATATAAAAAGTAAGAAAGAAAAATATCCCGGGGCGGAAGTACTGGTACATCCTGAATGTATTCCGGAGGTCATTGCTCTGGCGGATAAAACCCTTTCTACAAGCGGGATGTGCAAATATGCGAAAGATTCTAAAGTGAAAGAAATGATTATTGGTACAGAGGTAGGGATAATCTATAGGCTACAAAAAGAAAATCCGGACAAAAAATTTTATCCTGCTTCGGAAATAGCAATATGTCCGAATATGAAACTTAATAATTTAGAGAAAGTTTTATGGGCATTGGAAGATATGAAATTTGAGGTAAAGGTGGAAAAAGAGACCAGAATAAAAGCAAAAAAGGCAATTGACAAAATGCTTCAATTTAGTAGAATAAATTAATTAGAGAGGGTGGTTATGCAATACAGTGAAAAAGTAATGGAACATTTCCGTAATCCCAGAAATGTAGGAGAATTAGAAAATCCCGATGGGATTGGCCATGTGGGAAATCCTGTTTGCGGGGATGTTATGGAGTTATATCTCAAAATCAAAGATAATATAATCGTTGATGTAAAATTTAAAACATTTGGTTGCGGTGCGGCTATAGCCAGTAGTTCTATTCTTACCGAGTTGATTAAAGGAAAAAGTATAGATGAAGCATTAGCCATATCTAATAAATCGGTTATCGAAGCATTAGGTGGTTTACCCCGGATAAAAATGCATTGTTCTGTGCTGGCTGAAGATGCATTAAAGTCAGCTATTGATGATTATTATAATAAACAAGTAAAAAATAAATGATAGAAAAAAGGGTATAGTATTAATAGCTGAGGAAGGTGACAATATGGGAAAACTTTTTTATCAAAATAAAAAACAGGTAATAAAAACAGGGGTTAGTTTTGGCTCGGTTTTAGCCATTGTTATTTCCTGGTCGGTGAATGAATCAATTATCTGGGCAATAATTCACGGTCTTTTATCCTGGATTTATGTAATTTATTTTGCTTTTATCAGGTAATAGGTAATATTATTAGCAATAAAAGCTAATGCAGCAAATCGCAGGACAAAAAAAGAAGAAAGATATAAAAAATGGTTGGAGAGAATAAAAGAGAACCGGGTAAATTCTTAATGTAAATACTGGAAAAACTATGAATAAAACAAGAGGTTTAGGTTTTTGGATTCTTATTAGTATAGGTATATTATTGTCAATAATGTTTCTATTCGGACAAACACTGTCTTTATTTAATTATGATTTAACCGTATCACTTGGATTGCAAGAATCCGTAGAAGAAGTCGGTGAAATAGGTGTAGCTTGGGCTAAAGGCTTCGCATTTGGAGATACGGTGTTATATCTTCCACTCTTATTAATTGGAATAATTGGATTATTGAAAAGAAAAAAATGGGGTGTTTATTCAATGTTTGGCAGTTTAGCAATCACAGTATACTGGCCAATTGTTAGCTTGTTCTCAATTTTTGCCGGTAAAAACAATATAAACCTAAATCCTGATAAATTTATTTCCTATTCAATAATTCTTCCCTTGATTGCTATTTACGGTTTATGGGGGATGTGGTTTTTGTACAGAAATAGAACGGATTGTAGCAAAATAGGGTGATGGAGTAGACGTGGTTCACATAGAGAATAGCAAATAGCTAATGTTTTTAATAAAAGATTAGTTGTTGAATTGAAATAACTGAATGTTAAAATGTTCCAAAACAGAAAGAGATACCCCATGATGTTTCCAAAAAACAATCATAAACTTAGAGAAATTTTTAAAAAAGCAAAAATGCCTGAAATTTCTGAGTTTAGCGGCGAATATTTTGTTGATATGTTAACCATTCTTCCCAACCTAAGAAAGTTTTCGCACCGCAAATTTTTTTATAAACAAAAGGATAAGGTTTTGGGGTACAATATTCTTTTTACCAATAAAGTCTGGGGCCATTTTTTTTTGGAAGAAGGTATTTGTAAAGAAATAGATTCATCAGGAGTAATAGTCATAAATTACAAAAGAGGAGAAAATGGGTGCATTTCTAATAGAATAATAGATTATGTGAAATGTATAGAAGAAAATAGTTTATATCTTGGGCGGTTTAATTATTTGTTATTAGGAAAACTCCGTTTTTCAGGATATTTTTCTTTATCAAAAATAATTTAAATAGAGAAAGTAAAAAAATGAATAAAGAGATAGGTTTAACTATTGATGGACAGAAGGTGAGAATTTCTGAAGATAATACTATTTTAGCTGCGGCTAAAAAAATAGGGATAATTATTCCTACTTTGTGTTATCATCCGGATCTTAAGGTAAACGGAGTTTGCCGCATTTGTGTGGTAGAAATAAAAGGAAGAAATAAGCTGGAATGTGCTTGTTCCACTCCGGTAGAAGAAGGCATGGAAATATTTACTCATACCCAGAGAGTACTTAAAGACCGGCGGATGAATTTAGAACTAATCCTTTCTTCCCATCCTACAGATTGTCTTATTTGCATTAAAAACGGAAATTGCGAATTACAGGATTTAGCTATCCGGTTAGGTATTAGAGAAGAGTTACGTTTTCCACACCATATAAAAGAGGGACATCGGGATAATACCTCTGTTGCTTTAAACATTGATTCGGAAAAATGTATTGCCTGCGAAAGGTGTGTTTATATTTGTAGTGAAATTCAAAAAGTAAATGCATTAGCGATGTTGGAAAGAGGTTCCAAAGTTTATGCTGCGGCGAAACCGGATTTACTTCACAGTCCTTGTGTTAAATGTGGACAATGCACTTCGTACTGTCCTACAGGAGCCATTTATGAAGAAGAACACACCCAGGAGGTATGGGAAGCACTTAACAATCCGGAAATGGTTGTCGTTGCCCAGATTGCTCCCTCGGTAAGGGTTGCTTTAGGTGAAGAATTTGGTTTGCCGGCGGGGACTTCCGTTACGAAAAAAATTTATACTGCACTGAAGTTATTAGGTGTTGACTATGTGTTTGACACTAATTTTGGTGCGGATTTAACTATTATGGAAGAGTCATCGGAGTTTATCAAAAGATATAAAGAAGAAAAAGACAGACTTCCTCTGATTACCAGCTGTTGTCCTGCCTGGGTTGATTATTTAGAAAAGTTTTGTCCTGAATTTATCGATAATTTCTCTTCGGCAAAATCTCCTCATCAAATGTTGGGGGTAATGGTAAAAACCTACTGGGCGGAAAAAATGAAAATCCCCAAAGAAAAAATATTTATGGTTTCCATCATGCCCTGTACGGCAAAAAAATATGAAATACTTCGCTGTTATGATATGTTTTCTTCGGGGGTGCAGGATGTAGATGTTACTATTACTACCCGGGAATTTGCCAGGGTTATTAAACAAGCGGGAATTGATTTGGTTAATCTTCCCGATGGAAAAGCGGATGCTCCTTTGGGTATTTATTCGGGAGCAGGTTTAATCTTTGGAGCCACCGGAGGAGTAATGGAAGCGGCTTTGAGAACCGCTTATGAATTTATTACCGAAAAAGAGTTGTCTAATATTGATTTTGAAGCGGTGCGTGGCTTACAGGGAGTAAAAGAAGCAGAAGTTGAGATAGGTAGTAAAAAAATAAAAGTTGCTGTTGCGCACGGCCTGGGTAATGTAAAGTATGTCCTGGACCGGGTCGCAGAGGGAAAAAGAAAAAATCAATTGCCCTATCATTTTATAGAAGTAATGGCTTGTCCCGGAGGATGTGTCGGCGGTGGGGGACAACCTTATGGCGGTTTGGAAATAAGGGAAAAAAGAGCCGGGGCAATTTACCGGGAAGAAAAAGAGTTGACTTTTCGTCAATCGCATAAGAATCCGTATATTCAACAGTTATATAAAGAATATTTAGGTGAACCTTTAGGTGATAAAGCCCGAAAATTACTGCATACACAATATTACGACCGGCCCCTTTACGGAGGAGACGAGTTTTCCTGCCCTTATAAAGATAGGTTAAGAGTAACCAAAGGATAAATGCGCTTGTAGTTGTCTCGTTTATTTACCCGCCAATCTGTAAGGAAGATGAAGTTCATCAATAAAATTCAAATACCTGAGGAGCGAATTTTTATGAAATTAAAATTGCCGCATTTTTTACTGATGACCTATATAATATTTTTTATTTCCCTGGCAATAAACCCTTATGATAGAGCAGTCTGGTTTGCGGAAAATCTGCCTATAGTAGGAATAGTT
>JAGLHV010000095.1 GCA_023143305.1 bacterium
CTCCCCCATTGAAAAAGAATAATATTTCCCCCTTTTTCAAAGGGGGAAATTACTTTTCATATTTTTTCATCTAATTTTTGACATTACCTTAATTTTTATTCCTACCATTTTTACAGGATAAACCTCTCGCTTTTTATTTTATCCCCCCAGCAGATAAAATCCAGAATTTCAAAACCTATACGAACCAAAAACCGTTAACTTTAATACTCTACTAATTTTGTTACTTCTTTGGTTGTTCCTTTAATATAATAATTTCCACTCTTCTGTTTTGTGCTCTTCCCTGCCGGCTGGAGTTACTGGCTATAGGCTTCGTTTCCCCAAAACCAACGACTGTTATTCTCTGAGAATCTATTCCTTTTTTAACTAAATATTTATAAACACCGCCTGCCCTTCTCACCGATAACTTTTGATTAAAAGAAGCTTTTCCTACACTATCGGTATGTCCTTCAATAACTACTTTATTATCCGAATATTCATTAAGCAGCATTACTACTTCCGATAAAGCTTTATAAGATTGTTTTTTTAGAGTACTTTTTCCCGAATTAAATAAAACATTGGAAGAAAGATTTACTTTCAATCCTCTCTTGTCTTCTTTAATTATAATTTCCTTTACTTGAATTACTTTCACTTTTATTTCTTTAGGTGTACTTACCGCTTTATTACCTGCTTCATCAGTAAGAGTCATTACTATATTATATATATCATTAGGTACAACTTTGTTATAATAATCATCCTTGCCATCCCATAAAATAGAAGAAGGCAATAATTTTTCTCCCTTAAAACTTTTTACTAACTTCTCTTCCCCGGTTAAAATATCTATCTTCCATTTTCCTATTCCCTGCACCTGAGCTGTAGAAAAATTAATTGAGGCTATATCATCTTTTCCATCTCCGTTAGGCGAAATAATGAAGGGAGAAACTGACCATTCCAGCAAAGGAGGAACCGTGTCTAAAATAATCCACCCTTCTTTAGACCTAATTTTTTTCCTCCCTTTTCCTTTTACCTGAAAAACATATTTATACTTTCCATCTTCCACGACTTCTCTTGTTTCATTTGTTCCTCTCCAAATAATCTTTAGCGGAATTTGATCCTTTCCCATAAATTCTTTAATTAATTCATCATTACTATCTCTTATTTGAAAAATCCACTTTTTTACCGTTTCAAAATTAGAAACCATAATAGTAAAAACAACCTTATCCTTTACTTCATCCCTATTGGGAGAAAAAATTCGGGGTTTAGCTAAAACTATTACTTCTGCACCAAAAGGAATGTCTTTTTCTACTCCACTCCCAAAACTACCGGTTAAAGATATTCGATGAGTAAACCCCATTCCCCCGTAAGGAACGAAAGCATAATCCAATAAAAATCCTCTGCATTTAATCCCCACACCCATTCTCCAGCCGGAAAGGGGGTCCCCTTCTCTGAGTTTATTATCTTCAAGATCATATTTATACCCAAAGCGTAAAGCCAGAATATCCGCACCCCAATGTTCCAGCCCAAAACAAAAATTATAATCTTCATCTATAGGCTTATTTATATCTACGGTCAAATTAAGGTCGGTATGCTGCTCGGGGAAAGAAAAACATCCAGCCATCCCTAATTTAACATTTACCGGTAAATATTCTTCTTCTTCAATAAATTTCATTCTCGAACCAAGATTTTGACCCACAAGCCCCAGAGAAAAACTATTTCCTTCTTTATTAGTACAAAATAACACCCCAATATCGGAAGCAATTGACATTGCTTTTTGATCATCTATTTTACTCTCCAAAGCTTTTGCACTCACCCCCAGAGAAAATTTTTCTCCCAGACACACTCCATAAGAAAGCATTCCTAAAGCATCATAAACGCTAAATTTCCCCTCTTCCACTCCTTCGGAAATTCTATACATTTTATCCATATAGACATACTGCATTCCTACCCCAAAAGTCCCAATTGAAGTGGGTTGAATATATCCCAAGAAATCATAACTAATATCACCTAACCATATCGCATGGGTTGCTTGAATTTCTGAGTCTAAAGCCCATCCCAAACCAGCAGGGTTAAAATAAAGAGCATCTACTCCCTCGGCTAGCGCAGTATAAGCTTCTCCCATCCCACAAGAACGGGCTCCTATTGGTATTTTAAGGAAAGAAGCAGTTGTTTGATGAGTAGAAGCATTTAAATAATTATTTACGCTAAAACAAAAAAATAAACTAATGATAAAAAAGACTCTTTTTCTATTCATTTTATCCCCTTTTTATTTTTATATTTAAGTCAAAAACAAATTCCCAATATTAAAAATTTATCCTGTTTTTATCTATTACTCTTTTTACATATTGAAACTTTATTATTGATTAATTTATTATTCATTTGCTCTTTTGTATTTCATACTGGCGATATTTTTCTCTTTTTTGCAATGCTTTCTCTTCATTCAAAGAAAGGGACGGAGCAT
Organism: bacterium; assembly: GCA_023143305.1. GTDB lineage: Bacteria > CBDUZB01 > JAGLHV01 > JAGLHV01 > JAGLHV01 > JAGLHV01. The sequence continues at coordinate 2,435 of JAGLHV010000095.1, forward strand.
TTAATGTATTCTGGTAATCATAAATATTTAATAGCTGTTTTTTTAACTCTTTTGTATTATATTTCTCCACTTTATCTTTAAGTGGAGCAATATTCTCCTTTAGCCATATTTCCGCCTCTTTTTTCTTCCCTTTATCCACCATTTTAATCGCTCTTTCCATAACTAGGGTTGATTCCATAAGACTTGCGCTCTGCCCTACATAATTATTTTCGTTTTGTTCAACAAGTTTTTTGTTTTTTGTATACAATAATGAAACTTCTGACAATTCTTTCTCTTTTTTCCCCGAATTCATTACATCACTATAAGTAAGAATTACTCTTGCTACCCGGAAAGGCTCCCTCCAGGAAACAGGTACTTTCAATTTTAATATAATTATTTTTTTCTCTCTGGCAAAAACATCATTCAACTTTATTTTTACTTTATTTCCCTTTTGTTTAAATAAATATCCATAAATCTCTTCCAGTTTAACTTGTTTGGGGATTTCTATTTGAAGAGAAACATCCTGAGCTACTACTGCCAGGAGCCCCTTTAATTCTTTATCAAACATATTGGCTATATTCCCGGGTTGATCAATATAATAATAATTTCCCGCACCGTATTCAGCAAGCAATAACATTAAATCTTCATTAAATTGGACACCAACCCCAAAAGAAGAAATAGAAATACCCTGCCGGCTCTTTTCCTGACAAATTGCTTGAAGCGATTCATCATTAGTAATTCCCCTGTTGGCTAATCCATCTGATAAAAGAAGTACGCGATTTACTTGTCCTGTCCGATAATTTTTAGCTATCTGCTTATACCCTTCTATCATTCCACCGCTAAGATTGGTACTTCCTCCCGGAAATATTTTATCAATTATCTCTAAAATATATTTTTTATTGGTAATCTTTCCTGCTTCAAAAAGAACTTCTACTTCACTTTCATAAGTTACAATAGACAAAATATCTTCTCTATTTAAATTATTGACTACAAATTTAGCTGCTTCTTTTACATATTCCATTTTTTTCTCACTAGCCATAGAACCACTTCTATCGATAACCAGAGCAACATTTAAAGGGATTCTTTTTCTCTTTTCTATTTCCCGCGCAAAAAGATCTATCTGTAAGTAAGTTTTTTGGTTACTCCCCTGTAATCGATATTGATTATTCACTGCTGTTTCCATAAAAAGAGATTTACCCTGGAAAGATTTAATATCTACCGGGGGTAATTTTTCAGTGTCTCCGATTTTTATTTCTTCTCCGGTAAGACTTTTTATGATTTTTTCCGCTAATCTGTCAGTAGCTTCTATAACTTCATCCTCATTATTAAATTCTACTTTCTCTGCTAAAATTACTTCGCTTGTCCGGATATCAATAAGTCTTGCATCTATTCTCATTTTGTATCCGATTTTTATTATACTCCCCATAAGCAAGGCTGTCGCCCCGGTCATCTTCCCTATTTCTATTGATTTTTCCGGTGCAATTGTGCCTGAAAGTGAAAACTTTAGTTCTTCCAATACTTTCTTTAATTTTTCCCTCTCTACCACTTTAATTTTTTTGCTGATTAAGAGATCGGTTATTAACATTTCAGGAATTGCATTTTGAAGGTAATCAAGTTTGCCGGAATTAGAAACATTTTTAAAATCCAGCACAGCTACTGTTTTCTTTGCTTTCATTTCTTCTGCTTTTATGCTTTTTATATCAATACTAAATAAACTTAACATTAATATTATTAAAATTACTTTTTTTACTCTTTTCACTAACTCTCCCCTTTTTCTTTGTTAATTTTTCTCAAATCTTAAAAAAGTTCTTTTTTCCATTATCTATTTTGGTTTACTTCTCGAAGATAACTCTATTTTCTTAGGAGAAACCGAAGAACTAAGAATTACGGCAATCTGCCTTAATCTTGCTTTTTTTAACCTATTAAATTCTGCACGATGACTTGTAGATATTCGTTTTTTAGATGGAAATTTCAGTCTTAAAAAATTAACACATTTTTTATTTTTTATCATACGAAAATCTAAATGAGGTCCGGTAGAAAGACCTGAAGAACCAACATAACCAATTATCTGCCCCTGTTTTACTTTCGCTCCTTTTCTAATTTTTTTTGCATACCGCGAAAGATGCCCATAAGTTGTGGTATAAACCGAATTATGGCGAATTTTAATAAATCTTCCATAACCACCCTTCCACCCTTTAAAAAGCACTGTTCCGTCAGCTACAGTTGCTATCGGGGTTCCAATAGGAGCAGCATAATCAATACCCAAATGAGGACGCCAATACCGTAAAATGGGATGAAACCTGCGGCGGGAAAAAAAAGAAGAAATACGCCGATAATTTAAGGGTGCCCGTAAAAATTGTTTTTGTAAAGACCTTCCTTTTAAATCATAATATCCATCTTTAAAATTCATTGCTGTATGATTTTTTGTTTCTTTACCGTAATATTGAGCAATTAATATTTTACCCTCTTTCTTTTTTTGGCCATTTGAATATTTTTCCCAAACAACTCTATAGGTATCTCCCTGTCTTGTTTCTGTTAAAAAATCGATTTGCCAGGCAAATATATCCACAAAATTTAAAATTGTTTCCGCACTTAATCCTTGTTCATACATTGCACTCCATAGAGTAGTTTTTATTGTACCGTTAATTCCTACGACACTTTTTTCTAAAAGAATTTTTTTTTCTAAGGCAATTAATTCTCCGGAAACAGTTTTATTTACTTCATAAATGTTCATCCCTGAATAATATTTAAACTCTTTAAAAATCCCTGTCGTTGATTTTATTACTTTATAGTTGTCATTTGCCTTGCATTTACGAACATCGAAAATTTTTTTCAAAGCTTTTGATATTTGCCATACCTCTTTATTAGAAAGCCCCTCTTCCGTTAAACAGGTATACAGTGTTCCGCCCCGGGGTATTTTACCCTCGGAAATAATAGTTAACGGAGAAGAAAAAACCTTTTCTTCCCCGCTTTTATAAACAGTCAAAAATAAAATAATTACACCTATTATTCCCGTAAGAAAAAATATTTTTTTCTTTTTCATTCCACCGTCCTTATCGCCAAAAAAATAACCGCAATCATATATTACCCTAAAAAATAAGGAAAGTCAAGGGGGAAACAAAGCTTTTTATAAAAAGCTAAAAAGGCCCACAATCTGCGTCCTTAACCTTCATTAGAAATTTCATACTATTTATTCTTGCAATACATCAACTGGTTATTCCGAATTAAGGAAAACGAATAAAAATTCGGGAAATATTATCATTCCACTAATCCCACAATTTTTATAAAAGTGGCATTAGTGGAATGAAGGAGAGTTATAAAAAATCTTTATTTTGTTTTTAATTCAAAGCAGATTTTTTGGATACCCCATACGGCAACAGGCATACCCATAATTTCAGCCGGCTTAAAACGCCAT
>JAGLHV010000096.1 GCA_023143305.1 bacterium
CCTTCCCGGTCGATAAGAATTTTCAACGTTACGATTCCTTCCATATTTTTTGCACTGGCTTCAAAAGGATAATCCGGCTCCCTATATTTTATAAGCTGTGGCAATTGTTCCACTTCGCTTAAATCATAAGTAACCATAGGGGCAATCAAATCCACTTCATTGGCTAAAGCATTAGGATCTAACTCAAAAGTAATTTTCCGCCTTAATTCCGGTTTAATTATGTTTTTTTTAATTTTTCTTTGTTTTAGTTCTTTGGGTTTTTGCTTTTTTTTAAGCTTTACCTTTTCTTTCTTTAACTTAACTACTTCCACTTCAATAGGTTTAATTTTGCTTACCGGTTGATGAAAACAATAATGCAGTAAGGGTAGAAAAGAAAAAACAGCAATATTAATTAAAAAAGACAAACCAAAATCTTTGCATTTTTCCATTCTTTTAATCCTTTATTCTTCTTTCATTGCGGCTAAAGATATTCTTTCCGCACCGGCTTGTTTACATTCATCCATCACTGCAATTACTCTGCCAGTAAAAGATACTTTATCCACAATAATAATTATAGAACTGTCTGTTTTATTCCTTAATGTTTCTTTTATTATCCTGTTTAATTCTTCCAAATCAACTTTGCGGTTATTAATATGAATAGTTCCTTCCTTAGTCACGGAGATTAATACACTTTCCCGGGATAAAGTCCGGGCTGTCTTTGCTTTTGGTTTGTGAACTTCAACCCCTGTTTCTCTGGAAAAAGTAGTAGTAACCAGAAAGAAAATCAGAAGCAAAAAAACCATATCCACTAAAGGAGAGATATTCAGTTCCGGGGTTTTCCTTTCTCTCCGATATGAAAATCCTTTTAACTCACTCATTGTCTATCTCCTTTCGTCAAAATATTAATTATTTTGTTGATGTTTTTTTCAAATTCGAAAATTTGTTGATTAACTTTTTTCAATAAATGATTATGGGAAAAAAGAGCCGGTATAGCTACAATCAATCCCGACTGGGTAGTAATTAAGGCCTGGGATATTCCTTTAGCCAAAGACTGCGGATCTCCCGTTCCAAAAATAGTAATACTATCAAAAGTTGTTACCATGCCGCTAACCGTCCCTAATAATCCTAAAAGAGGTGCCACAGAAGCTAAAGAAGCAATAGTGGAAAGGGTTTCCTCCAGACGGGGATATTCTTCATGCATTATTTCCTGCACAATATTTAACAAAGATTTCCTTGTTTTATATTCATCATCGGTCAAGGCCTTTACCGTTTTGGATAATATACCCGGAGTGAGAGAGGATAACTCTACTATTTTCTCTTTTTCCCCTTTTTGTAAAAAACTAATAATTTTATCAGTAAATATCTCCTGGTTTATATCTTCTTTTTTAAGCCGGCGATACTTTCCGATAATTAAAGTCCAAATCACAAGTGAAACAATAAATATAGGAATCATTACCGGGCCACCACAAATTAACATTTCCAAAACTGATTTACCCATTTATCTTTTCCTTACACAAAGAATTAATAAATTTAACTGCGTTTTTTTCCATATCAGCAGCGATTTTTTCCGCCCGGTCGGAAAGATAATTATGGATCAATAAAGCCGGTATTGCAATAATCAGTCCTGCCTCTGTAGTAATTAAAGCCTCTGAAATACCCCCTGCTAATAACCTGGGGTCTCCTCCCCCGTGGTAGGTAATTATTTTAAAAGTAGAAATCATTCCACTTACCGTTCCCAACAATCCTAACAAAGGAGCAACCCCGGCTAAAACACCGATGGTAGAGAGATTTTTTTGCAGGAGGGGAATTTCTTCTAAATGTTGTTCGTGAAACATTTCTTCTACTACCTGTCTTCCGGCTTGTTGCTGTTCTAATCCTATTTTTAACATTCTGGCTACCGGACCGGGAGTATTCAGGCATAATTCTATCGCTCTATTTTTATCATTGCTTTTCCACAAATCCATTATTTTGTTCATTAGTAAATCCGCATCAGTATGTTCTCTCCTAAAAGCCAATAACCTTTCAACCGACATCATAATAATTCCCAAAAGTAAAAATCCGATGGGAATCATTACCGGTCCGCCTTTTATTATCCATCCTATAATACCCTTCCCCCCCTCTTCGCTTATTTTAGATTTAGCACCCTGGATTATATCCATAGGAACAAGAATGTTTTCTTTATCTCTTTTATGCAAAGAAATAAACATTTGCTTTAATTCTTTGCGTAAGGAAGAAGATAGGTTTTTATTCCATCGATTAACAATTTCCCCCTTTTTATAATTTTTTTCCCACAATCCTAATTTACCATCTTTTAATTGATAAACAGCAAATGCATTTCCTATTTTTAAGAGCTCTACTTCCTGTCCGTCGACTTTGTCCCGACAATATTTTAAGGTTTCCGCTTCCGAAATTTCCTTTTCTAAAAAATTGAGGAGATCGGAAAAACTTATTATTGAATTTATTTCTTCAAATTTATCCTGCTGAGTAAAAAATAAATTATTTTCGTTTTTTCTCTTTAAACTTTCTTTTTTCTCATTTATAAAATTTCGGATTTCTTTTGCTATATTTTCCAAAGTCCCACATTCATTCTGAATCTCCTCTTTATTTTCCTCTAAAATATTCAGCTCTTCTTCCATGTTAAATTTTTTCGTTTTCAAATCAGCCAACCCGTCTTCCAATGAATAAACTTTCATTTCCAGTGATTTTAACCGGTTATAGCTATTCACTTTATCATTAACCCTTGCTATTTTTTCCTGCCTTAATTGTTCTCTCAATTCATTCAATTTATTAAGGTCTTCTTTGTTATACGCCATTAGACTTTGCGTAAAAAAAATAACGGCGATTAAACAAACAAACCCAATATATTTTTTCATTATTGTAAACCCTCCGCATGGCTAATAGAATCAACTATAACCGGAAATTCTATAAGCTCGGAAATTCTTTTACCTTTCATTGTCTCAATTGCTTTTTTTATATTTGTTCGACACTTTCGGCATAAATCATTTTTCCACATATATCCCTGTTTGTTTTTTAGCAAATAGCCTGTTTCTTTCCTGTCATTAGTCTGATAAAAAAGCATAACTCTTCCCACTCTTACTATTTTTGCTTTTTTTATCTCACCTTCCATAGTTTCTCTCTCTTCAGCATAAATCTCGCTGTTTTCACCTAATTCTACTTCTCTAACAAGCTGAATATAAATTTCCTGCATTACTTCTACCAAATCATTTTCTTCTTGTTGCAGATTTCTTTTAAGATTGTCCATCCGGTTTAACTGCAGATCAACTTCATAAGGAAACCCGGACTTAATTCTTTCTTTTATTTTCTCGATATCTTCAACTAACACTTTTTTTGCCTTACCAAAAAAAATCTCTGCTGCTTTTTTATCCTTACTTAATTTACTTTCTTCTTTTTTAACACTATTGATTTTATTTTTTAATTCCCGGGTATCCTTTCTTAAATTACCAATTTTTTCTTCCATCACTTTTATTCGTTCTTCCAGGCTTTTGTGTGCTAAAGAAACCTGCTCTTTTTCCCTTTGATGTACCTTTTTTTCTTCTTCCAGCAATCGGGTTATTCTTTTAATATCCTCATTAATTTTTCCCCCGGGTCCTGCTTCAATAAAAGAACTTAAAAGAAACACTGCTAACCCTGTGATTAAAATTAATTTTTTTATACCCATATAATATCTCCTTTTTTATCTCTTTTGTCTGCCCGCCAATTTATAAGGAGGGCCGTTCGTCTTTTTATTTTATCATTCCTCTCCCTGCCTTGGCAGGGGAAAAAGGGGAAACAGGAATCTATTAATATTTTAAGAACATTATAGATTACGCATAAATAGATTATGCCATAATTCTACTTTGGGTAATCGCAGGCTTTCCTCCAAATCCGCTTAAGATGGAGCGTACAAATAGCCTGTATAATTTTTCCGCAGAGAACGTAACCTTCCTCCAGAGGCGAACAAGAAAAGTTGCAGACACCACACAAAAACGGAGTTGTGGCATAGTCTGTTACCGGAGAAAGCGGTTAATAGCTTTCTCCGGTTTTTATACTGTTCGTTAAAACTTAACTTCCATTCCTCCATAAATGATTCTTCCGGTATAAGGAGCCCACATAAAAGCTGCATCTGCAGGTCTTTTATCATCCTGGATATAATCAAACAGATTCTTTGCTCCCGCCACTAAAATAACCCCTTCTGATATTTCTTTCGACACCTTTACATTGTTGACTACGAACCCTTTTGTATGCTTTATTTCATTCTCCACTTCATCCTCTTCATTACAATAATCAATGTATAAACTGCCGGTATAATTAGCATCCCAGATAAAACTCCAACCTTCAGGCCTATAGGCTAATTTTACTCCTGCTGTTGTTTGCGGAACGCGGGAAATATATTTACTGTCATCATAATAAGTGGTCCCTTCCCAGTCATCTCTTTTATCTTCGTACTGGGCATCAGTATAAGTAAAATTAAAATCGATGTCAAAATCCTTAATCATTTCTATCCCTAATCCTAATTCTATTCCCTGAGTATAGGCATCTCCAATATTTTCCCATTGATAATCATAACCTAAATTGGCTACTTCCTCATCAGCATCAGCAAAGCTAATTTTTTTCTCCAAATTAGTCCTAAAAAAATTAATACTTAGAGAATATTCTTCATATATTTGATCCCACCCTAAATTAAAACTTACTGATTTTTCCGGTTTCAGTTCACCGGACTTATACACCCGGGGCGAGCCGCTGCAAAGATGTAAATCTTCACTAAAACCGTAAGGAACTCTAAAACCCGTTCCGACACTCGTTCTCAAAATATTACCGGGATTAATCTCGTATTTTAAAGCACAACGAGGATTAATTGTTGTTTCATCATATTCCACTTTCACATCTTCTAAACCCACCTTTGCACTTCCGGCAAATGTATCTTCGGAATTATGACTATCATAGCGGGCACCAAAAACCAATTCCAATTTAGCTGTTGGTTTAAATTCATCTTGAATATAAAATCCGATTTCCGTAGCACTCTTTTCACTTTCTGATTTATAGGAAGTACTGGACTCCAGATTGACATACATCCCTTCTTCTGTCAAATTGTTGTAATTGTACTGTACACCGGCAAGAAGTTTGTTTTTTTCTCCCAATGAATGAGCATAGCATATATCCAAGACACAAAGATTTTCATCCGCCATATAAGGATGTAGTATATTGCTGGGGGGATATTCATCGTCATGAGTAGCTAAATAATCACCCACAAAGGTATCATTAGTAGCATTGCGGTTATGTGTAGCAAAAGCAAAATTTATTCCCAGACTATTGCTTAAATCAAAGTCTTTCTGCCAGCCAAGAGTTACTTCCTGCCTTTTGCTTGCTATATGTTCCGAACCCTCTGCAAAGGGATTCTCAAATACACCTTCTCCTTCGCCGCCTTTTCTTGACTCGTTTATCGTTCTCCCGGTAAAGGATAATTTATCATTCCCGGTAAGGTCATAAAAGTTTACCCTTGCTCCGATACTAATATTATCGGTCCTTACTCTGTCGGTAAATCTAACTCCCCCATCTATTTGCGCCTTATTTTCATCATCTACAAATATCTCATCTGCAGTACTTTTCTGAGCAGTAAGCATAATATCTTTATTTTCTCCTGCAATTGAAGCATTTAAAGAATAAACATTAGAATTATGCTGTCCCCATTCGGTTTTAAGCGTTAGTTCCGGATTGGAAGTCGGCTTCCTGGTAATAATGTTTATAACTCCCGAAATTGCCGAACTACCATAAAGCGCAGAACCTGCTCCTTTTACAATTTCTATTCTTTCAATATTAGACGCAGGAATCTGATCTAAACCATAAA
>JAGLHV010000097.1 GCA_023143305.1 bacterium
ATAGCCGAAAAATTAGTAGTTGAGGTAGCAGAATTAAAAGGAAACAAAAGGGATGAAAAAATAGCCAAAGCCAGAGCTTGGATATCATACATTGGGCAAAGCTATTTTGGGGAGCAGGGTGCTGCAATAGGCTTAGAATTAAATAAGAGCAATGCCGGTATAAGTATAGCATATAATTGAGGGAAGAAAATAATAGAGAAGGATGTGGGGGCAAAAAATATTTTTAATGACCTTTTAACTTTTTAACTACTTAACAATGTCCCCTAAAGTCCCACTAAAGTCTAAATGGGGTAAGTTTTATAATGGGAGAAACAGCAGTGAATACATTAATTAATCAGAATAAAGGACAAATCTATACGGTTTTACGGCAATTCTGGGGGTATAATTCTTTTTTGCCATTTCAGGAAGATTCAATTTTGTCTATGTTGGAAAATGAAGACAGCTTAACGGTGTTACCTACAGGAGGCGGTAAGTCCTTATGTTTTCAACTACCGGCTTTATTGAAGGAAGGCATGGTCGTAGTTATTTCTCCGTTAATTTCTCTGATGAATGACCAGGTGAACAATCTTAAAGATATGGGAATAGCTTCTTGTTATTTAAATTCTACCCTGTCTTCTAAACAGCAAAGATTAGCAATTGAGCGAATTCGGGAAGGAAAGATAAAATTATTATACATATCTCCCGAAAGGTTACAGAATAGGGATACAATAGCTTTATTAACTTCTGTCAGGCCTTCTTTTTTTGTGATTGATGAGGCACATTGTATAAGCCATTGGGGGCATGATTTCAGAGCGAATTATCGTAATCTTCATATGATTAAAGAAAGGTTTAAGTCTGTAAGTGTCCATGCCTTTACTGCTACTGCTACCAAAGAAGTGCAACTGGATATAATAAAGCAATTAAAGCTAAGCAATCCTAAAATTCATGTTGGCGGGATAGACCGTCCTAACTTAACCTACCGGGTAATAGCGCGCAATCAGATTTTAAAGCAGATCGTGGGGGTTTTAGCAAAGCATACCAATGAAGCGGGTATTATATATTGTTTACGCCGTAAAGATGTGGACGTTATTTCGGAGGGTTTAAAAAGCCTGGGTATTGATAATGTCGGCTATCATGCCGGTATGTTAGACAAAGAACGACATATAGCACAAGAAAGATTTGCTCGTGAAGAAGTAAATATAATTGTTGCTACAGTAGCCTTTGGTATGGGGATCGACCGTTCTAACATCCGTTTTATAGTTCATGCAGGTATGCCCGGAAGTGTCGAACATTATCAACAGGAAACAGGTCGTGCCGGAAGGGATGGGCTTCCTGCTTTTTGTTATATGTTTTATGGTGGTGCAGATTTTCGGTTATGGAGTTTTTTCGCAGAAAAGTCCTATGAGCGGGAAATACTGATGAAAAAAATAAAAATTATGTACAATTTTTGTACTCAGCCTCAATGCAGGCATAAACTGCTGGTAAATTATTTCGGGCAGGATTATGAAAGACGCTCTTGCGATGCCTGCGATTATTGTTTAAACGAGCTTGAAATGGTTGATGATGCACTTACTGTCGGAAAAAATATATTATCCTGTGTAGTTAAGGTAAGGCAAACCCATTATGGATTTGGAACAGGACATGTGGTAAATGTATTAAAAGGCAAACTAACAGATAAAATAAAACATATGGGACATCACACCCTGTCAACTTTCGGTATAATGCAGAAGGAATCAGAGGTGTTTATAAGGCATATGATTGAACAATTAACCGGACAGGGTTTTTTATTTAAAGAAGGAGAATTTTTAACGCTTTCAGTAACGGATACCGGAAAACAATTGTTGTACGGGGAAGTATCTCCCATATTAGCTATGCCTTTGCTTGCTGCCAAGAAAAAAGAGATTAGAAAAAAAACCACTGAAAGAAGAGATAAAGAATGGGCGGAAATAGATCAGGGATTGTTTCAAATATTACGCGAAGAGCGGACAAAACTTGCACACCAAAAAGGTGTTCCGGCATATATTATATTCAGTGATAAAACCCTGAAAGATATAGCTGCAAAAAAGCCTGTAACTAAGGAGGCCTTTTCGGGCATTTATGGCGTAGGCAAAAATAAATTGGAATCTTACGCAGATATATTTATTAAGGTTGTTAAAGATTATGAATAAAGTTAGAAATAAATATAGCAAATTCATGGGTTTGTGGCTTGCCACTTTGTTTTTGGGTGTATTTTGTGCATCAGGTGTAAAAGCAGATGGACCCGGTTATTTAGTCGCTGAAGTTTTTTCAATACCGGATTATAATACTAAAGTGCCTGATAATTCTTTTACGGATATAGGCATAGACGGCAAAACCGGCAATATTAGTCTGGTTAATGATTATGCCTGGAGTGAGATACCGTATAAAAACGGAAAGTTAAATTTTAAAAGATCATTTATAGCCCCTACAAAAGGATATAAATTAAAAGCAATAGCAAACAATCCGAACGGAGTATATGTTTTTGATGTTTTAGCAAACTCTATTATGGCAGACAGAAAAAATTATAAAGTTTCTGTTAAAATCAATAATCCTACCGGAATGGCTTATCATAAAGGTAAAATATATGTGGCGGATAAAAGTACAGGCAAGATTTATAAACTGCGATTAATAAAAGGCCGGGCTGAAGTAATGCAAACTTTTAAGGCACATAACAGTATTTGCGGATTGGCGTCTGATGGCAGCTTTTTATATTCTTGTGATAGCAATAATATTTATAAATACGATTTTGATATGAATAAAACTCTTATCTATAAATTAAATGTTTTTATTTCCGGCATTACATTGTCCGGTCCAGGCGAAATTCTGGCTATAGCAAAGAATAAAAGGAAGATTTACAGGTTTAAATTTTAATGAGTAAGAACAGAACATATAGGAGAAGTGAATAAGAAAAGATAAGTTTTTTTAACAAAAAGCTTTGCAATTATTACAGATATAAATGAATTACCCTGGCTTCGCCGAGGCGAGACTGAATGTTTTTGGCATTACTATTATAATAGACTTCTGCAAAATAGCCTGCCTGCCCGCTCCGCCTTATTCGCCTGAGGCGGAGGATTAGTCGTGTCATTCCTGCGAAAGCAGGAATCTATTGATATTTAAGAACCTTATAGATTCCGCATCAAGTGCGGAATGACTGAATGTGTTCTTTCGCAGAATTCTTATTACTATTATAAGAAATGGGAGGGTAAAATGGAAGCAAATATGATTACTTTATTTAGAATTGCTATGGTTTTTGTTACCGTGGGTTTGTTTGAGGTGAATTCAATTTGGTTAAATGCAGTTGCTACTTTAATGGTGGTTTTTGTAATTTATCTTGATTCACTGGATGGATATGTGGCCAGGAAATTAAAGATTACTTCAAATTTCGGTGCTTTATTTGATATTACCGGAGACCGGATTGTAGAAAATGTCTTCTGGATTTATTTTTCTGCTATAGGGATGATCAGTTTTTGGGTGCCAATGATTGTTATTGCCAGAGGTTTTTTGACCGATACGGTAAGAGCGGTAGCCTTTAGAGAGGGAAAGACTCCTTTTGGAAAGAAAACTATGATGAAATCAAAGATTACCAGGTTTTTAGTTTCTTCCCGTTTTAGCAGGGCTTTTTACGGGGGCTTAAAGCTTACAGTTTTTACCCTGATAGGAGTTTTAATTTTTTTAAATAGCGCCTATGATAATCAGAACTGGGTAATGGGAGGAGCGATGCCTCTTTTGGTAGTAATTAAAAACATATTGGTTTTTGTGACTGTTTTTATGTGTGTGGTAAGAGGAATGCCGGTGTTATGGGATGGAAAAGAGATACTCTTTAGTAAGTCCTATCCACGAACAATGGATATAATTGATCAAAATATTAACCATGGTTCTTAGTTGCTACGTTGACAAAATGAAGTTTTGTGATATATTTTATAATAAGGGAAGTATAAATATTATTTAATCGAAAGGGCAACCTTTATTATAAAATAGAGGACGCAAAGCTGCGGGTTCGCCTGTAAGCAATGGCGGATAGCCGGGTTACCGAAGTTAATTATTGGGTAATCCGGTTTTTTATTTTATAATTAAGGACTTTTAAAAGAAAGTGCAGGTCTTTAAAATGAGCAAAGTAATTAAATATATAATGTTTGTGTTAATAATTTCTAATGTAATGATTGGAAAAGCAAATACGCAGGTACGAAAATCAAAGGCGATTCCAGCCAGTTCACCCCGTTTAAAAGCTGATTCTTCCGAATTTACCCTGCTGGATCCAAGAGTAGCATTAAGAGCCATAGAAGAAGTTAGAGAAAAAAAAGATAAAAGTAAAACAGGCGAATTGATAAAGGCATTTAAGGAAAATGCTAAACGAAAAGACGGGTATGGCCCGTCAATTCAAATTACTATTATTCAAACTCTGGCTAAATTTAAAGATAAAGAATCTTCCCGGTTTTTAATTAAACAATTAACTATAACGAATGATATTTTATTTAAGGATGAAATTGCCTATGCTCTGGGAGAGACAGGAGATAAAAATGCCCTTACAGAATTAAATAAATATCTAAATGACTTATTAGCTAATGAACCTGAAGAACCATTAATAAAGGTTCAATGGCAGTGGCTTGTTGACCGGGTGAACGGAGCAATAAAAAAGATAGAAGGAAAACCTGAATGATTAGAAAAAAAGCAAAAATATTTGTACTTATAACGAGTTTAATTTTGATGCTGTTTTTTCTTTTTAATAGTACTGCTATTGCCGAAGAGGGTTTGGTTGTTATTGTGGTTAATTCTACTTTGCAGCCATTTATTCAGTCCTCTTTGAGTTTATATGTAAGTGATGTAGAAGCGGAGGGATATACGGTAGAGGTAAAGTCCTGGAATTTAGCCGGTTCAACGCCTCAGGAATTAAAAGATTATTTGATTGCTAAACAAAGTAATGGGTTGGTTGGGGCTTTTTTTGTTGGAGATTTACCCATTGCTAATTTTTATCATGCCAATGATTTTTATGGGAATGCAGCTACTTTTCCTTCTGACCTTTACTATATGAATCTTGATGGCGTCTGGACCGATTCGAATAGTGATGGAAAATTTGATACGATTACCGGAGATAGAAATCCTCAAATCTGGCTGGGACGGTTAGTAGCGGGTAATTTGTCTTTAATGGGAACGGAAGAAGATATAGTTAATAATTATTTCGCTAAAGTTCATGCGTATAAAACAAAAACGAAACAAATTCAAAGACGTGCCTGTTCTTTGATTTATAAAGATTGGCCGTCTTCCTGGGGCCTGACGATGGGTAATATTTATACTGATTATGAAACAGTGGCTGGTGATACTTTTACTACTACAACCTATACGGAAAAACTTAATGCCGGGTATGAATTTATATTTTTATGTGCCCATTCTAATGCGGGGGGACATTCTTTTAATAATGGGTGGTTTTCTAATGCGAATATTCCGGTAATTGATCCTGATGTTTGGTTTTATAATTTATATGCCTGTTCAAACTGCCGTTATACCACTTCTAATTATATGGGTGGTTGTTATGTTTCCAGTAATGAATATGGTATTTCAGCTATGGGAAGTACGAAAACAGGAAGTATGTTGGGTTTTGATTATTTTACTATACCGCTGGGAGAGGAGAAATCAATAGGTGAGGCTTTTAAAACCTGGTGGGTGGATTATGTTAACGGCCGTTCTACTGATTCAGTGATTTCCTGGCATTACGGAATGACTTTATTAGGGGATCCGGTATTAAAAACTAAGTTTACCGATGTAAATTACGTGAAAATCAGGGATGCAGCCGGCGGTG
>JAGLHV010000098.1 GCA_023143305.1 bacterium
TTTATATCAACCGGTAATTTAGAAGCATCAGGTATTGCTTGCATTTCAGGTGTTGGTTCTATTTCATCAGGCAATTCCTGCGGTACTGCTTTTTCCACAACACTTCTTTGTGTAAATCTGGCAGCCCTTACGGCTAAAACTAAAGATGTAGTAAAAAAAAGAATAGCAAATCCTGTAGTAATCTTTCTTAAAAAAGGACTTCCTCCTACTCCTCCAAAAAGAGAATCACTACTCCCTCCCCCTCCTCCGAACAAACCGGTCAAAGCAGATCCTTTTCCTACCTGTAAAAGAACAAAACTTATTAACCCTGCACAAGCAATTATATGAATACCTAATAAAATCTTTCCCATTTTTTATTTTTTCCCTCCTATAATTATTATAATTAATTATGCCCCATACTTAATCAATTTTCCGGCATTAGCTAAAGCTAAAGCCATTATCTCTCCGGCAGAAATCCTGCCCAACCCGCCTTTGATACATTCTGTTTCAGTAAAATTTTCTACTGTGTCAAAACGACAATGAGGAGAATAAATCAAAAGTGGTACAGGGTGCCAACTATGACTTTTTAATCTGGCCGGAGTAGAATGATCCCCGGTAATCACTACTACATCCGGAGAAAGTTTCCTCAACAAAGAAATACTTCTGTCCACTTCCTCGATTATTTTCACCTTTCTTGGCATATCTCCATCTTCACCGGAACTATCCGTCTGTTTTATATGTATAAAAAAGAAATCATAATTTTCAAATTCTTTTTCTAAAAGCTTAAATTGTTCTTCGATTGTTTTAGTAACAGGTAAAACATCCATTCCCAGTAAACCGGCTAACCCTCTATACATAGGATACCCGGCAATTGCTGCAGCATTCAATTTGTATATTTCTTTAAAAGAAGGCAAGTCCACCATACGGGAAAAGCCTCTTAATAAAATTGTATTAGCCGGAAAAAATTTAGTTAATTTTTCATTAGCCATCTTTAAGAATTTATTCACAATATCTGCTGCCCGTTGCGCACTATCATTCAAAGCTTTCGCCGACAATGGTTTTAATCCTTCTTTTTGCGGATCTACATCGCTAATTTTATCAGAAAGACCTTCCCCTCTAAAAATAACTGAAAGACGATGCTCCTTTACCGGTTTTACAAAAATTTTAACATTATCAATTTTCAAATCAGAAAAAAGTTCTTCACAAATCTGATAATTTTTTTCCGTAGCTATCCTTCCCGCACGGCGATCAGTAATTATACCCTCTTTATTTAAAGTCGCAAAATTACCTCTGGAAGCTAAATCCTGTTGTGTAAATTCAAAATCAATACCCAGACTATCCAATAAACCCCGCCCTATTTCATAACGCAACGGGTCATACCCAAACAAGGACAAATGAGCCGGCCCACTACCCGGGGTTATTCCCGGAGAAATAGGATCGCTCAATCCACAAATTCCTTCTTTAGCCAAAGCATCCAGATTAGGACAATCGGCTGTTTCCAATTCTGTTTTACCGGAAACTTCATCCTGAACCCCTCCTAACCCATCCATAATCAATAAAACAATTTTCTTATCATTTTTTACGGTTAATTTACTTAAAAATTCCTGACTTACCATTTTTTCTTCCTCTTCGTTTATCATTAGAAATCTATAACTCATTACTCATAAATACTATGTCCCAAACAGTCAAAAACGATATTTGACTATTCTTAATACCATATCTACGAACTGTCTTTTTCTAAATCCCCTACCCCCTTTTTCAAATGGGGAAAATTGTCTTTATTCCATATCTATTGCTGGAGCAAAACGACAGTCCGCCAGTCAGTAAGGAGGATCCCTCTGTGCCTTGATGCCTTTGTGCCTGCCTTTAATCTTTGTTTCGAATTTAGTATTTGTTTTTGTCTTTAATTTATAACTCATAATTAATAACTTATAACTTTCTGTTATTTGTTATCTGTTGTCTATGGACTAAGTCTATTTCTATCTACGGACTATTTATTCTTTTTCCTGTAAGGCAGCAATCCCCGGAAGCTCTTTCCCTTCCAGTAATTCCAGGGAAGCTCCTCCTCCGGTAGAAATATGAGAAAGTTTATCGCTTACCCCTGCTTTTTCCACAGCAGCAACCGAATCGCCTCCTCCCACGATACTAATCACTCCCTCCTGAGTAACCTCGCCAATAGCTTGAGCAATCTGCATCGTCCCTGCTGCAAATTTTTCATTCTCAAAAATACCCATAGGCCCATTCCAAATAATAGTTTTAGCTTCTTTTATTATTGCTTTATAACGTCTAATGGTAATCGGCCCGATATCCACCCCCATCCATTGATCGGGAATTTCTATTTCCTGTGATACTTTAGTCTCTGCAGTTTCACTAATTTCTTCTGCAATAACATGATCCGTCGGAAGTAAAAAAACTACATTTTCTCTCTCTGCTTTCTTTAATAATTTTCCGGCTAAATCAATTTTATCTTTTTCTACCAGGGATTTACCTGTTTTTATTCCCTGTGCTTCCAAAAAGGTATAAGCCATTGCCCCACCAATTAACAAGGAATCCACCTTATTAAGTAAGCTATCAATAACCGCTATTTTATCAGATACTTTTGCTCCTCCTAAAATAGCTAAAAACGGACGCGCTGGCTTTTGTAAAGCATTATCTAAAAATTTAATTTCTTTCTCCAGTAAAAATCCTGCTGCTGAAGGTAAAAATTTACAAATACCTGCTGTGGAAGCATGTGCGCGATGAACAGTACCAAAAGCATCCTGTATAAAAATATCTCCTAAGGCAGCAAGCTGGGAAGCAAAAACTTCGTCGTTCTTTTCCTCTTCAGGATGAAAACGTAAATTTTCCAAAAGTATAATTTCCCCCGGTTTAAGATTATTTACCACACTCTCAACCTCACCCCCTATACAGTCGGAAGCCATCAGAACCTTTTGCCCTAATAATTCTTCTAATTTTATAGCTACCGGAGCTAAACTCAAAGCAGAAACTACTTTCCCTTTGGGTCTTCCCAAATGAGACATCAAAATTAAACTGCAATTTTTCTCTAAAAGATATTTTATAGTAGGCAATACTCTTTCTATGCGGGTAGTATCTGTAATTTCTCTTTTTTCATTTAATGGAACATTAAAGTCTACCCGCATTAAAACCTTATTTCTTAAAGTTATATCTTTTATTGTCATTTTAGCCATATAAAAAATATCCCCCCTAATTCTTAGAAATAATATACTCCAGTAAATCTATTACTCTACTGGAATATCCCCATTCATTATCATACCAGGATAACACTTTCACCAGATTTCCGCCAATAACCTTAGTGCATAGACTATCTAAAATCGATGATTTTGGGTTACCATTAAAATCTTTGGAAACAAGAGGCTCTTCACAAAACTGCAAATACTTACTTAACGTTCCTTCCGCTGCTTTTTTAAGTACTGCATTTACTTCTTCAGCAGTGGTTTCCTTTTTAACATTCAATACTAAATCTACTAAGGAAACATTGGGAGTAGGCACCCTAATGGCCATCCCATCCATTTTCCCTTTTAATTCCGGAATAACCAGAGCAATAGCTTTAGCCGCACCGGTTGTAGTCGGAATCATAGAAACAGACGCTGCACGGGACCGACGTAAATCACTATGCGGAAAATCCAAAATTACCTGATCATTAGTAAAAGAATGGATAGTGGTCATTAACCCTTTTTCTATTCCAAATTCATCCAATAATACTTTAACTACCGGACCTAAACAATTAGTAGTACAAGAAGCATTGGAAATAATATTATGATTTTTCGGATCATATTTATCTTCGTTTACGCCCAGAACAATAGTAATATCTTCATCTTTAGCCGGAGCGGAAATAATAACTTTTTTAGCCCCCGCCTGAAGATGCAAATTTGCTTTATCTGCACTTCTAAATCTTCCGGTGGCCTCAACAACCAAATCCACACCTAAATCTTTCCACGGTAATTGTGCAGGATCTCTTTGCGCCAAAACTTTTACCTTTTTACCGTTAATGATTAAATTATCCCCTTCTACCGTTACATCCCCGTCAAAAATACCGAATGTAGAATCATACTTAAAAAGATGAGCCAGAGTCTTAGCATCTGTTAAATCATTAACTGCTACAAAATCCAAATCCTTCGATTTTAAACCCGCCTTTAAAACTAACCGACCAATCCTTCCAAACCCATTAATACCTACCTTTACTGCCATTGGAACTACCTCCTTTATTAAAATAATTATTTTTTATATTATGGTTAATCAAACCAAAACTATAAAATTTGTTTA
This sequence comes from bacterium, assembly GCA_023143305.1. Lineage (GTDB taxonomy): Bacteria > CBDUZB01 > JAGLHV01 > JAGLHV01 > JAGLHV01 > JAGLHV01. Next base: position 4,264 of record JAGLHV010000098.1, read on the forward strand.
TTAATTAAGTGGGAAATTTATCCGATAATTCAACACAGGTAAACTTAGAATTGATTTCTCATCTTAACTTATTAGAAACCCAATTATGCTATATTCTTTTTTTAAAGTCAAGAAAAAAATTATTGACCTTTAAATTTATTTTAGGCTAATTTTATTTGCATGAAACCTCGCTAATATGACTCTTAAAAAACAAGATTATTTACAACTTATAAACAACTAAAATTATAAAATATTTTTCCTTTTTTTATTTTATGAAATAATCAAAATGAATAAACCATAATAAATTTTATTATCGGGAAAATCCGGAAGAAATTTACTTTTTTCATTAATTACATTTTTTATCCGGCCATTGCCTCTAATCTTTTTACTCTCTCCTCGGTTGAAGGATGAGTACTAAATAAACCGGTTAAAAAACCTTTTCTGAATGGATTAACGATAAACATATGCGCCGTAGTAGAATTAGAACTTCCCGGATTTCTTTGCGCAGCATATTCTAATTTCTTTAAAGCACCGGCCAAAGCAAGAGGATTTCCGGAAATCTCCCCTCCTCCTCTATCAGCTAAGTATTCCCGGGAACGGGAAATAGCCATCTGAATCAACATTGCCGCAATAGGTGCTAAAATAGCCATAGCTAACAAACCAATCAATCCTCCACCGCCTCTATTCCTTCCCCGTCCTCCATATCCACCAAAAAGAGCAGAAAACCGGGCTATATAAGCCAACATAGTAATTGCCCCGGCCAAAGTAGCCGCAATAGTAGAAATAAGAATATCTCTATTTTTAACATGAGCTAACTCATGGGCCAAAACACCGCTTAATTCCTGCTCGTTCAATACCTCTAAAAGAGATTGAGTTACGGCTACTGCCGCATTTTCCGGATTTCTGCCGGTAGCAAAAGCATTAGGTACCTGAGTCGGAATAATATAAACCCGCGGCATAGGCAAATTAGCCCTACCAGCCAAATTCCTCACTATAGCATAAAGCCGGGGAAATTCCTGTTCATTTACCTCCCTTGCCTTATACATACTCAAAACAATCTTATCGGAAAACCAATAAGCAAAAAAATTCATGCAACAAGCAAAAATAAAAGCAATTATCATCCCCTGACTTCCACCTATGGCTCCCCCCACAAAAATAAACAAAAACATCAATCCCACCATTAATAAAAAAGTCTTTAATCTATTCATTTTCATCTCCCCCTTATTAAATATCTTTTTTAATCAATTACTTCTATTATTGTTTATTATATTTAATTAACTTTTAAAAATCAAGATTTATTTAAATTCCTTTTTTTAAAATTTATTGAATTTTAGATGGCAGGTTTTTACTAAACAGCTATTTTGGAATAGTTGCAAATCTATGGGAAAAAATGTTTACTTATAAATAAATCAAAAAGTTTAACAGCCAAATCCTCATCTAATTCCTTCAAGATACGATATTCATCCATTGCTTCTTTTTGTTTCCCAAAAACTGAATAAACTAACCCAAGATTATAATG
>JAGLHV010000099.1 GCA_023143305.1 bacterium
ATTGATGAGTAAAATCGGTTGGATGATAATATAATAATCTAATTAATAAAGGGTATTTTATGCGAAATTTAGACGCAGTTAGGCTGTATTTTAATAAAGTTAGAAAAATTCCTTTAATTGCAGAAAAAGAATTTAAAACATTGTGTGAAAAAATTAAAACTGGTGATAACAAAGCCAGGAAAAGAATGATTGAAGGCAATCTTCGTTTGGTAATTACTTTGGCTAAGAAGTTTAACGGTCAAGGGCTTTCTTTTCTTGATTTAGTAGAAGAAGGAAATCTTGGTTTAATCAGGGCTGTTGAGAAATTTGATTTTGATAGAGGATTTAAATTTAGTACTTATGCTATTTGGTGGATAAATCAAGCAATGAAAAGAGCTGTTGAAAATCAAACTAAAACAATCCGAATTCCGATACATACTTTAGAGACAATAAAAAAATGGGCAAAAACATGGGAGATGTTACAATTTAAATTAGGAAGGAATCCTTCTTCTAAAGAAATGTCTAAGAAATTACGTCTTCCGGCAGCGAAAATAAAAAGGATTGTGGATGCTATGAAAATATCCAAAAGTATAGGTTCTTTAGATGCCCCATTAAATGACGAAATGGGCTTATTCCTAAAAGATGTAATAAAAGATAAAGCTAAGGAAGGTTCTCCCGATGGAATTATTTCGACTTTGAAATTAAATCAACAAGTGGAAGAAGCAATGCAAAAATTAAATGAGAAACAAAATCAGGTAATTCGTTTGCGTTTTGGACTGGATGGTGATGGTTCTCACACTTTGCAGGATATTGGCACCAGAATGCATCTTTCCCGGGAAAGAGTAAGACAAATCGAAAAAGTTGCGTTAGATAGATTGCGTATAATTGCCCGTCGATTAAATTTATAAAAACAATATAATTAATAAAAGGCATAATTTGAACCAATAAGATAAAGTTTTAGATAAGATAACTTTTTGCAGGAGGGTAAGATGCAGGACTTGAAAGAATTAATCAGGGATGTTCCGGATTTTCCCAAAAAAGGTATAATTTTTAAAGATATAACCACTCTTTTAAAAGAGGGGTGGGCATTAAAAGAAGTCATAGATGTTTTTGCTGAGTATTACCAGGGAAAAGGTGTTGATCGAATAGTTAGTATGGAATCAAGAGGTTTTCCTTTAGGTGCTGCCTTAGCTTATAAGATGGGTGTAGGTATAGCTCTGGTGCGCAAAGCAGGGAAACTACCGGCAAAAACCGTAAAAGCAACATATCAATTAGAATATGGTACGGATACTCTGGAATTACACGAAAACAGCATAAATTCCGGGATGAAAGTATTAATTGTAGATGACTTATTGGCCACGGGAGGAACAGCCGGGGCAGTAATTGATTTAGTAAAAAAACTAAATGGAAAAATTGTGGGTTTAAGCTTTTTAATCGAACTTTCTTTTTTATCCGGACGTGAAAAATTGAAAGGATATGATATATTTTCAATTATTAAATATTAAAGTTTTGCCCCTGTAGCTCAGATGGATAGAGCGAGGGCGTCCTAAGCCCTGCGCCGGGGGTTCGAATCCCTCCAGGGGCGTGTTGTTTTAATCAGATTAAAACAGGAGGGAGAATGATTGATTTACATACACATACTTTTTTTAGTGATGGATTATTAATCCCCTCCGAACTTGTCTGGCAGGCAAAAGTTAAAGGGTATAAGGCAATTGCTATTACCGACCATGTGGATAGTTCTAATATTGATTTCATTATTCCCCGGATGATTAAAGTTTGTACCCAATTAAGAAGCGAATATGAAATAGAGGTTCTTACGGGTGTGGAATTAACTTACGTTCCTCCATCTTTAATTAGTGTTTTGACCCGGCAGGCCCGGATTTTAGGTGCAGAAATTGTTATTGTACATGGAGAAACCACAGTAGAACCCGTTCCCCCGGGAACAAATCGCGCCGGATTATTAAGTAACATTGATATTCTTGCCCATCCGGGTAAAATTACCGCGGAAGATATAGAGTTAGCCGTAAAAAATAATGTTTTATTGGAAATAAGTTCACGGAGGGGGCATTGTTTAACCAATAGTCATGTGGCTGCTTTAGCAAAAAAACTACAAGCCAAATTAGTTATTAATACAGATGCCCATGCTCCGGAAGACTTAATTAGTGATGAGCAGGCATTAAAAATTGTTAAAGAAGCGGGATTAAAAAAAAATGACCTGGAAATAATGTGGAATAACGCTAAAGAATTAATTTATCATAATAAAAAAAACAAAAAGGGGAAATAAATGTCTACACAATGGGGTAGTAAAGGTAAAAATCAGGATATTTTTTTATCGACTTTTAAAAAATTAATAGAAAATATAGCATTATATAAAAAACAAGTATTCTTCACTTTTTTAGTGGCGGTTTCCGTAGTTTTCTTTGTTTTTCTTTTTTTTCGGCGGAGAAGTGAAATAAACGTACAAGCTGCAAATATTTTAAATAATGCTCAACAACATTATTTAAAACAAAAACATGAAGAAGCAATTTCTTTATATGATGAAATTATTAATAATTATCCGCAATCGCAGGTGGTATCTCTGGCACTTTTTTTTAAAGGAAATTGCCTTTATGAAGAAGGAAAGTATAAAGAAGCATCAACGATTTATAAAAAACAACTAATTCAATATAAAAAAAGTAAATCTATCCCTTTTGTAGAGGTAAATTTAGGTAGTTGTTATGAAGAAGAAGAAAATTGGGAAGAAGCGTTAAAGATTTATGAAAAATTTGTTGAAAATAATCCTGAACATATGCTTGTTCCCGGTGTATATCTGGCAATTGCAAGAAGTTATGAAGAACTAAACAAAAAAGAGTTGGCTATTTCTACTTATCAAAAAATAATTGCTCTTTATTCCGATACCCTATGGGAAAAGACGGCAAAGTTTAGATTAAAAGAATTGGATTCGGATAAGAAAACAGAATAATATAAAAAAGGGAAAAATTAAACATGGAAAAGGTAAGGGTGGGAATTATCGGAGTTTATGGCATGGCCGGAGGCATGTTATTAAAATTATTGAGCAATCATAAATTTGTAGATATTACTTTATTAGTATCAGATAGTTTTCCTGATAAGAACGTAGAATGTTTACATAAATCCCTGAAAAATCTTTTTCCTTATAAAACCATCCGTTATGATACTGCGGAAATTATTAAGAAATGTGATGTTGTTTTCTTAGCTAAACCACACGGTAAATTTTTAAAAAAAGCTTGTAGCTTAATTAATCAGGCAAAGGAAAAAAAAATCAAATTTATTGATTTAAGTGCTGATTTTAGGTTAAAAAATGCTAATCTTTATCCCCAGTGGTATAATGTTACCCATAGTGATGAATCCCTTTTACAAAAAGCAGTGTATGGCCTTTCCGAAATAAATGCAGAAAAAATAAAAAATGCATCTCTTGTCGCTAATCCAGGATGTTATCCTACCTGTGTCCTTTTAGGAGTGGCTCCATTATTTATTAATAAATTTATTGATCCGGCTGAGAGGGTTATTGTTGATGCTCACTGTGGAGTATCCGGTGCAGGCAGAAAATTAATTGAAAGCAATTTAGCTATGGAAGTTGAGGAGAATATCAAGCCTTATAAAGTAGCTGTGCATCCCCATATGCCGGAGATGGAACAGGAATTGGGATATCTGATGCAAGAAAATATTAGTGTCTTATTTGTTCCTCATGTAAGTTCTTTTAAATGCGGAATGTTAATAACTACTTATCTTAAGTTACGAAAAAATATACCGGTAGAAAAAATTGATGATATTTATAATAAATTTTATCAGGACAAACCTTTTGTTCGTCTTTATCAGGGAGAAGGGTATCCTGAAATTCAAAATATTCAAGGAACCAATTTTTGTGATATTAAAGTTATTTTTGACCAAAAGACAAATACATGCATAGTGATTAGTAGTATAGATAATTTAATTAAAGGTGCCAGCGGGCAGGCGATACAAAACATGAATCTTATGTGTGGTTTTGATCAAGCTGAAGGCTTACCCTATGCAAACATTCTTAAAAAGAGAAACTATTAAGCCGTCATTAAAAAACAAGAACTAATCGAAAAAAAATATGCTAAAAATTAAAACAATAATACCTGAAGGATTCATAATCGGAGGAATTAGCTGTGGAATTTCCGGCCGGAAGATAAAGAAAGATGTGGGATTAATTTTTTCCCAAACTTTAGCTACTGCAGCAGCATGTTTTACCAGGAATAAATTAAAAGCCGCACCTGTTCAATTATCAATGAAACAGATTGAAAACGGTAAGGCACAATTAATTATTGCCAACTCGGTTTGTGCCAATGCCTGTACCGGAAAAAAAGGATTAAAGGACGCTGAAAAAATCATTAAATTAGGAGCTAAAATTTTTGGAATTGCAGAAAGCAATGTGTTAATTGCTTCTACAGGAACAATAGGTGATTTTTTGCCTTTAGAAAAAATAAAAACCGGAATGGAAAGTACTTTACCGTCGTCTCTGGGAAAAGATAAAAATGCGATTGACTCTTTAGCAACAGCAATAATGACTACGGATAGTTTTCCTAAGTTTATATTTAAGCAATTTCATATTGGCAAAAAAAAGGTCAATATTTTGGGTATAGCCAAGGGTGCAGGGATGATTTGTCCTGATTTAGCCACAATGTTTTGTTTTATCCTGACCGATATTAATATAAATAGAAAATTATTAAAGAAATCGTTACTTGAATCTGTGCAAAAATCTTTTAACATTATTAGCGTAGACGGAGAGATGAGTACTAATGATTGTGTAATTATTTTAGCAAACGGCCAGGCAAAAAACGAAACTATTTGTCACGAAAGTAATTATTTTAAAAATTTTCAAAAAAAACTAGATTCAATTACTTTAGCCTTAGCTAAAATGATTATTAAAGATGGAGAAGGAGCAACTAAATTAGTTGAGGTAAAAGTTAAAGGGGCAAAAACATATTATCAGGCAAATTTAGTGGCCAGAAGAATTGCTCATTCTCCTTTGTTTAAAACAGCGCTTTTTGGTAATGACCCTAACTGGGGAAGAATCCTGGCGGCTTGTGGCAGTTTAAGTGAAAAGATTAATTCTCAGCGGATTGATGTGTATTTTAATAATTTACCGGCAGTGAAAAATAGTACAGGAGTAAAAACTTCTGCATCTCTACTTAAAAAGGTTGTTACGCAGAAAGAATTTACGGTAACCATTGATTTAAAAATCGGTAAAAAGGAAGCAAAAATTTATACCTGCGATTTTTCCTTTGATTATGTAAAGATAAATTCGTCTTAAAATAATAAGATTAAAGAAAGTATTATGGAAATGGGCATTAAAAATATTTTTTTTGTTTGTACGGGAAATACCTGCCGCAGTGTTATGGCTGCTGCTTTATTTGAAAAAATGCTTAAAGAGGAAGGAATAAATTCCTGGAAGGTGTATTCTGCAGGGGTGGCTGCTTCATCTTTTTTTAAAATTCCTCTTTTTATTCTTTCTTTGATGCAGGAGGAGGAAATTGATGTCTCCGGACATCATTCAACGCAGTTTACTGATGAAATGCTGAATAAAGCAGACCTGATTTTAGTAATGGAAAGAATACATAAAAATAGAATTTTAAAACAATTTCCTCAAGCAAAGAAATCCGATAAAATATTTTTGTTGAAAGAGTTTGCACAAGAAGGAAAGGACTTAGAAGTTGCTGATCCCATAGGGCAGTCAAGAGAAATTTATAAGGCGTGTAAGAAAGAAATAAAGATTTCTTTAAA